>JAFTAG010000307.1 GCA_017458655.1 Ruminiclostridium sp.
GAAGCCGATTACGCCGCGATACTCGACGAGATCGAGGACAAGCTCGGTCACGACAGGCTCAAATGCTTCCATGTCCATTTCAGCAAGATAATGTACACGGACGGCGGGGAAAAGAAGCACCTGACATTTGAGGACACGCAGTACGGCCCGGAGTTCGAGCCGCTTATGGAGCAGTTCGCAAAGCGCGGCCTCGAACCGTCGATAGTCTGTGAGAGCGACGGGACGCAGGCGGAGGACGCCGCGGCGATGAAAAGATACTACGAAGGACTTTCAAAATGAAAATATTTGTGATAAACGGCCCCAATCTCGATATGCTGGGGCTGCGGGAACCGGAGATATACGGCTCCGACACGCTCGAGAGCATCAATGAGGAGCTTGCCGACTACTGCGCGACCGTCGGGGTGAAGCCCGAATTTTACCAGTCCAACTCCGAGGGCGGGCTTATCGACATAATACACTCGGCGCGCGGCAGCGCGGACGGCATCGTGCTCAACGCGGGCGCTTATACGCATTACAGCATTGCAATACGCGACGCTATTTCGGCTGTGGAGCTGCCCTGTGTGGAGGTGCACCTCTCGAATGTGCACAAGCGCGAGGAATTCCGTCACAGGTCGGTGCTCTCGGCGGTCTGCACCGGTGTGATATGCGGCTTCGGCAAGCACGTTTACCGGCTTGCGATAGACGCGCTCAACTCGCTTTAAACAGTATAAAGGAGAACGTAAATATGACACGAACGGACAGAATAGCCGCGGAGCTGAAGGATGTCACCCATGCCGCGCTGATAACGAGCGAGGTGTCGAGGCAGTACGCCTGCGGGTTCAGGTCGGAGGCGGGCGTGGTGTTCGTTACCCGCGACAAAAGCTATTTTCTTGTTGACAACAGATACTACGAGCACGCGGCGCAGCAGGCAGACGGCGTTGAAGTCATACTGCTCAGCGACCTGCGCAAGCAGATACACGCGATAATCGAGGAACACGGCATCAAGGTGATATCCATTGAGAGCAAGTCCGTTACGGTGCATGAGCTCGAGGATCACAAGAAGCTGTTCCCGAACCTCACCATAGACGCGTCCGACTGGCTTTCGTCAACCATTGAGAAAATGCGCATAATAAAGAGCGCGGAGGAGATAAAGAAGATAGAGGCCGCGCAGCGTATCGCGGAGGCGGCATTCTCAAAGCTCATAACCAACATACGCGCCGGTATGACCGAGAAGCAGATTGCCTCGGTGCTGAATTTCTATATGATGGATCTCGGCGCGGACGGGCTCTCGTTCGACACGATAGCCGCTTCCGGCGTTAACTCGGCCTGCCCGCATGCGGTACCCACCGACAAGCAGGTCGAGAACGGCGAGTTCCTGACGCTCGACTTCGGAGCTGTGGTTGACGGCTACCACTCGGATATGACCCGCACGGTCGTTATCGGCAAGCCCGACGAGGAAATGACGAAGGTGTATAACGCGGTCTGGGGCGCGCAGACGGACGCTATGAAGGCAGTCCACGCGGATATCACCGGCAAGCTCGTTGACAGCGTGGCACGCAGCACTCTCGACGCGTGGGGATATGAGAAATACTTCACCCACGGCCTCGGCCACGGCGTAGGACTTGAGATACACGAGAGCCCCACGGTCTCCGCAAAGAGCCCGTTCACGCTGCACGAGGGTATGGTCATAACGATCGAGCCCGGTATCTACATACCGCATAAATACGGCGTTCGTATCGAGGATATGGTGGTAGTTACCACCGACGGCTGTCTCAACCTCACCAAAGCGCCCAAGACGCTTATTTACATCTAAGATCTTACAATGTCCCCACCGCAGAAGGCGGGGGAACATTGCTGTTTATCGCTGCCTTTGGCGGGGAGATAACTGTTTAATTGCACATATTCACCCTGCTCCCGGCGGGGTGATTTTCGCTTTTGTTATAAAAATAAGTTATTTTTAAAAAAACTATTGCTTTTTTACGAAAAATATAGTACAATATATAGGATAGTTATGAATTAAAATGCCATTCAGGAGGATAAACCAATGATAACAGCAGGCGATTTCAGAAACGGTATGACTTTCGAGGAAGACGGCCAGGTAATGCAGGTCGTTGAGTTCCAGCACGTTAAGCCCGGTAAAGGCGCTGCGTTCGTAAGAACAAAGACCAAGAACGTTCTCACCGGCGCGGTAGTCGAAAAGTCCTACAACCCCACCGCAAAATTCCCCACCGCGTTCATCGAGCGCAAGGATATGGAGTTCACATACGCGGACGGCGAGCTCTATCACTTCATGGACAGCGAGACCTATGAGGACGTTCCGATCAACGCGTCCGAAGTAGGCGACAACTTCAAGTTCGTCAAGGAAAATACAGTCTGCAAGGTGCTCTCTTATAAGGGCAAGGTTTTCGGCGTAGAGCCCCCCAACTTCGTTGAACTCGAAGTTACACAGACCGACCCCGGCTTCAAGGGCGATACCGCCACAAACGCTACCAAGCCCGCAACTCTCGAGACAGGCGCGGAGATTAGAGTTCCGCTGTTCATCGACATCGGCGACGTTATCAGGATCGATACGAGAACAGGCGAGTATATGGAGCGCGCCAACAAGTAATCAATCATAAAACATCAGCAAAGGCGAAGGTGATATTTATGGAAGATATGACAATTGCCGAAAAGGTATCGTATATCAGGGGCCTCGCGGAAGGCATGAAACTCAATACCGAGACCGCGGAGGGCAAGATACTCGCAGCGATCATTGACGTGCTCGGTGATATCGCTATCAATATCGAGGATATAGACAGCGACCTCGCGGATGTTTCCGATGTGGTCACCGACCTCGAGGAGAGCGTTATGGATCTCGAGGACGAGGTTTACGGCGAGGACGAATACGACCGCGGCTACGTTGATGACGATGACGAGGACGACCTCTACGAGATAACCTGTCCGACCTGCAACAACACGATAACCGCGGATTTCGACGTTATCGCGGACGGCAAGCTCGAATGTCCCAACTGCGGCAGCACGATAGAGTTTGAGCTCGACGATATCGAAGACGAATAATTTTTCACTCGCATTTTACCCCTCCGAAGACGGGGTAGAATAAATAAAATCTGTTTCGGGGCGGGGTGAGATTCCCCACCGGCGGTGACAGTCCGCGAACACCTTTATGGTGCCGAATCGGTGGAATTCCGATACCGACGGTATAGTCCGGATGAAAGAAACAAA
>JAFTAG010000049.1 GCA_017458655.1 Ruminiclostridium sp.
AGTTCATTATTGCTTTCAATAATGAGCGCCTGAACGTCTCCACCGTGGTAGTCGATCCATCGCAGGAGGCCGCCGAGTTCTTCGCCCAAGCCGGCGCTGTCTATCTTCTCTCCCCGCTCCAGCTCGAAGTGCTGGCACCCAGGACATACAGCTTCTTCAATGAGCTCTTGAGACAGTATTGAGAGCACAGAGATCGCTAACGCTCGAGAGAAGAGAGTCGCTGACGCTTGAGAGAAGAGAGTCGCTGACGCTTGAGAGAAGCGCTAACGCGCTTGGGGGAGAGGAAACCTTTCTTGGAAGAAAGGTTTCCTCTCCCCCAAACCCCTACTCTTTCGAAAAAACTGTATTGGCTCCGCAATTAGACCTACAGTGAGTGCTCCTATTACAAGAAACATCTAAAACAAAAACAGCACCGTGCAATTTGTACGATGCTGTTATTTTTTGTGTGAAGTCTGCACAAGTGTGCGGTCAGGAACCCTGCAACTACACTATCCGCTTAATCGGACAGCAGAAAGCTATACGAGAGGCAGTTCCTATGGAGCCTGTACACAGCAGCCGGGTCGGTCGCCGCCTGCCGGAGAGTTACGAGTCTGCACAAGATAGTGCGGCGTAGCGGGTGCAGCGTCACGCTGCCGGAGGGCGTCGAGGGTGTCTCCCCTACAGGGGAGGTGGCACGAAGTGCCAGAGGGGCTGACCGACAGACCGGCGTAAGCCCCCTTCGCGGGGGTGCGGGGGCAATGCAGGACGCATTGAAGAGATTGCTCAGACCGCCGCACGGATGCGGCGCTTAAAGGCAAGCTCCAGAGAGCCCCTGCTCAAAAAATCCCCTCTCGAGCGTCAGCGACTCTCTTCTCTCTCGAGCGTCAGCGGCTCTCTTATCTGATCTCTATCCCGGGGTAGTAGAACTCTAAGATCCGGTCGTAGGTATAGCCGAACTTAGAGGCGAGGATATTGGCGCCGTGCTGGCTCATACCCACGCAATGGCCGTAGCCGTAAGTGGTGATGGTGAACCGGTCGGTGTCGGGGTCGTAGGATATCTCGAAGCAGTACGAGCGGATATCGTAGTTCATTATCGTTTCGCGGAACACGCGGCCTGTGATGTTGACGTCGCGGGTGCCGTTATTGAACGATGTATAGCCGCCGATAGACATCTGACCGACAAATATCTCGTCAAAGTATGACTCGATCCTGAACCACTCCGACGGGTCGCCCGTGAGAACTATGCCGGTGCTGTTGCTGACGTAGTCCTTCATCTCCTGTGAGGTGAATGTCGCCTTGCGCCCGTAGTTGATGTCATATTCCTTGTCTATGAAGCTCGTGTCCTGACTTTGCAGATAGGGATAGTCAATGCCCCATACGTTCTTCGCCGCCGCGGTCCTTCCCGCCGTCGAAGCCGTATATACCGACTGTATCAGCTGGCCGTTGTAGTACATACCCTTGCCGATGACCTGCCCGACAAGCTTTTTGACCTTGTCGCTCGGGGTCGCCTTCGCAATATATGCGTTCTGTCCGTTCAGATTGTAATACTTTATATAAGTGTAGGCCGCTATCGCCTGCGCTTTGATAGCTTCATCATCAAATACGTCGCTTATCTCGGCCATTACCGCCGCGGAAACGATATTGAGCGCAGTGTCGGTAACGAGCGTTCCGCCCGCGTTGACGGTGAACATCTCGTTGTTCTCCTGCTGCGGAGCTTCCTCCGCGGCCGTCGTCTCCTCCGGAACAGGCGCCGTGTCGGCAGGCTCGGTGTCCTCCGCGTCTTCCTCGTCCTCGGGGATTATATCGTCCTCAGCTTCCTCGGTATCGTCCTCGATGTCTTCAACATCCTTCGTCTCGGCGATAGGAGGGGTAGTCGTGGTGGCAGTCGTGGTGGTAGCAGCTGTCGTCGCCGCTGTGGTAACGGGCGCCGCAGTCGTTACCGGCGGGACTGTGGTGTCCGCAGTGACCTCGGGCTCGACCGCCGGAGCAGCCGTTGTGGTGGTAGTTACCGGTATGGTGTAGTCAAAATCCTCGAAATCCATAACGAAATCGACGGGAGATGTGGTCGTCGTCGCCGCCGTGGTGATCGCCTCATCGGGAATGAGCAGCACTGTCTCGGTGTTGGTGTAATCCGCAAGTACAGGCTTTTTCGCGTTGATGACGTTGATCTCGGTGGCGTATGTATATTCCGCCTTGCCTTCCTCATTGACATTCGAGGTAACGGCAGGCGCCGTGAGCTTTGGCTCGCTTATCGTTTCTTCCGCACCTATACTGACGTTTATACTGTCTATCGTTCCCATTATCCCGAACAGGAAGACGTACAGGCTGATTATCATCAGAGATATGGTGATCTTAATAATAGAACCCTTTTCCGTAGGAACACCCCCACTTTTCAATTTTTACCACACTTAAATTATATATTTCTTTATTTCCCCGCATTCGGCGGGATATTTCGTCACTCCCCGCCGGAGGCGGGGAGTGACATTGTTGCTTTTCCGCACTCGGCGGGGTTTTTTCCGGCAGAATTTCCCATAATACCCCACCGAAGGCGGGGATCTGCATATTAATAGTTATCGTAGTCTTTGAAGTCCTTGATATAGCTCTTGTCCCACTTTCTGCCTGCCCATTCGCAGGCGAAGTTCTTGTAGAACGCGTCGAACATCTTGCGCATGACGTTGTTGTTCTCGTCGTAGCCCGAATTGTCGATGAATTTGGAAGTGTCGAGCGTCAGAGCCTCGTTATCGCGCACCTTGCGTCCCATTACCACAAGGCGCATATCGTTGAACATCGAGAAATCGCAGGTGGAGAGGGTTATGAGCTCATCGCCGTACTGCAGATCGACGCCCGTGTAGAAGTAGCTGCGGTCGAGGCATTCCGCGACGTAGTTGTCAAACTCGCTTTTTGTTTTGAAGTTAATGGTGTTCCAGTAGTCGAAGACCTCGCCGTGCTGCGCGCTGGTATTTGTGAGGAATACCGAGAAAACGAAGTAATAATTGCGCTTATAGAGCGTGTCGAACTCGATAAGGTAATTGCTTTTCAGGAACTCCATTTTCTCCTTGCGGTAATGCGAAAGGGGTTGGAAGTAGTTGTTGGTGATGAGGTTATGGCCGTAGAGCAGCAGGTTCCCGGGCATACTGTCGGCGGTTATCTTGCCGCGGAAGTCCGCGAAAATGGTGCCGTTCTCGTTGGGGCCTTTCTCAAAGGTATGCTTAAGATAATATTCGTTGTCGTCGCACTGCACCACGGGCATCTGTATATAGGGGTACAGCTCGATCCAGCCGACGAAATCGCTGTTCGTTTCGTAGAACGAGGCATATTCCGCAAGCACCTCGACTTCCTTTTTCTCGCCGCTGCCTGCGCTGTTGTCGGACTTGCTGTCTTCGTCGTCCATAAGCACGGTTATAACGTCGTCGGAGGCGTTGGCCTGCTTCTGTATCACATAGACCTGCGATTCCTCGGTATTCTTCTGATCCCGCAGGACGTAGAAATTCAGCATAATGAAGCCCGCGGTGAACAATACGATTATCGACACGAGCAGGATGATCTTGCGAACCGCCTCGCCCGTGGAATCGCCCTTCCACGGCAGTATGCCGCTAAAAAAGGTCTCCACGGGTCCCATTTTCTTACGCTTTTTGGGAGTACGGCGCTTATCGGTATTTTTTTTCGGAGTTAATTCCAGTTCCGGCATTTAGTGTGCTTCTTTCTGTTATTGCGCTGATGTGGTCGGATGCTTCTCGTAATATTCGTCAAAGCCTTTTATCTTGGAGGTATCCCAGTTTCTGCCGCCCCAGCTTCCGCCGTAGAGCTGATATACATAGTCGAAGTACAGCGGGTCGGGGTTGAGATAAGCCTTGGAGGTATCGACCTCCTCGCTCTCTCCGTCTCTTACGCGTCTTGCGAATACGACGAAGCGGGTATCGGCGTTGGGCTTGCCGAGCGGGTAGTAGCAGGTGGAGAGCGTGAGCAGCTCGTCGCCGTATTCGAGGTCAACATCGGTGTAGAACAGGCTTCTGTCCATTATCTGACCGAGGTAGTCGTAGAACTCGCCCTCGTTGGCTATGGTTCTCTGCTTGTAGTATTTGAACACCTCGCCGTTCTTTTCCTCGGTATTTACGAAGATAGCGGCGAATACCTTATATGTACCCTTTTCCCAGATAGTGTCGAATGTCACGGTCGGGGAGGTGGTATATTGGTTGAGGCTGTTGTTTGCGGTGGTGGGGTGGCCTACCGCGTACCACGGGCAGTATCTTGTTATCTTGGCGAAGCTCTTGCCCGAAGCCATATTGTGTCCGTAAAGGATAGTGTTCGCGGGACGTGTCCTTGTGGTGAACTGGCACTTGAAGTCCGCGAAGATAGCGCCCTCCTTGACTACACGGTACAGGAAATCGTGTGTCAGGAAGAACTTGTTGTCGGTGTACTGTACGACAGGCTCGCTTATATCGGTCTCATTGGGTATGTAAACATTTACCCAGCCTATCATATTCTCGTTTATCGAATGATATTCGTCGTAGGTCTGCGGATCGTGTCCGAGAGCCTCAAGAGCGCTCTTGACCTTCTGATACTGCTCCTCGGTGTCGTAGCTCGTGATATCGAGCTTGTTGACGTCGATGTTCTTGAACGAGCCCCATGAATCCTCGGGCGCGGCTTCCGTCATTACGGGCAGCGGCGGGAGCGTTGTCGTGGTGGTCGTTGTTACCTTCGGAGCCGTTGTGGTCTTGATAGTGGTGGTCTCCTCGGGAACGGTCGTCACTTCCGCGCCGGCAGTTTCGCTCGTGTCGCTTGTGGCGGCTTCATTACCGCCGCAGGCTCCCGCGGAGATCACCAGCAGCGACGCGGTCAGAAGAGCCGCTAATCCTTTGATCTTACTTTTCTTAAGCATAGTTTTTCATTCCTTTGTAAATATATTGTTGTTTATCGGGTCTTTGCCCGTTCTTAACTTGATTTTATGTCGGATCCTGCCGGAGTGTGTACCGCACAAAAAATTTTTTGAGCCTCCCCCTTGACAAATTGTGTCAAATGCGGTGCTTCTGCGTTGCCGAAGGGAACTCAAAAGCATATAACTTTCATAGGTTCCCTTCGGACGCAGCATTATACCGCATTTGCCCCAATTAGTCAAGGGTACTCCAAAATTTTTTTGTGAGGCGGGCAAGTGCAAGCTCGTAGGTTTGCCTGCGGCGCGCCTCGGAAATCTAAAAGCATATCGGTCTGCCGTATCGCTGAGACCCTGCCCCGCTCTTATGCTTACTCTCAAATCTGATTGCGAAGCCAATACAGTTTTTTCGAAAGAGTGGGGGCCCGGGGGAGAGGAAACCTTTCTTCCAAGAAAGGTTTCCTTTTCCCCGGGTGGCTCGCCCACAGGCGAGACACGTTTCTCAAGCGTCAGCGACTATTCTGAATAGCTCAGCAGCTTTGAAGGATCCCACGCTCTGCCGCTCCACGACTTTGCGCCGAGATCGTGCTCATACTGGTATCTGAACTTCAGCGGGTCGGGGTTGCGGGTAGCCTTTGCGACATCGACCGAGGGGTCTTCGCCGTCGCGCACTCTGCGCGCGAATACGGCCACACGGGTATCGGCGTTCTCCTTGCCGTAGGGGTAGTAACAGGTCGAGAGCGTGAGTATCTCGTCGCCGTATGTGAGGTCAACGTCTGTCCAGAGCACGCTCCTGTCCATTATATCGAGGATAAAGCTGTTGAAAGCTTCTTTATTGCGGAATTCGCGGTAATTCAGATACGGATAGACCTCGCCGAGCTCCTCCTGCGTGTTGAACAGTACACAGGCAAAGACTTTCCACTCCGCGTTATAGTACAGCGTATTGAACGTTACGGTCGGGTGGTCGCGGTAGAATTTGAGCGGGTCGGCGCTCTCCTTCGGCTGGTAGTAACGCGAGAGCTTCGCGAACATCGTGTCTCCGTTCCACATATTGTGGCCGTAGAGTATGGTGTTGCCCGAAAGTCGGCCGTCCTCGAACTTGTTGCGGTAATCCGCGAATATCGCGCCGCGCTGTGCGTCTTCCTTGTAGAAGTTGTGCGTCAGGTAGTAGTCGTTGTCCTCCGCCTGCACAACGGGGTAGTCTATATTCACGATCGGGTCGTTCTCGTCGCCGAGCTTGACCCAGCCGACGATATCGGGGTTGGTGGAATAAAGCTTTAAGAAGCTCGGCTGTATCTCGGGGACCTCCTTGACTATCCTTTCGATCTCCTCGACGGGCATATCGACCATACCGCTGAGCTGCTCCGGCGTGAGCCCGGAGGCTTGTTCCTCGGCCGCGGGCGTTATCGTGGAATCGTACAGCTCGCGCACCTTCACGTCAACGACCTTGTCGTTCCAGAACTCGCCCGCGACATTATACAGCACGGAGCCGCCCGTGATAACGAACGCGACCACCGCGATATCGAATATCACCTTGCGGACGGATTCCGCCACGCCGTCGCCCTTCATCGGGAAGATCGCGTGCGCCATACGGACGAAAATATTCGGCTTTTTCTTCTTTTCGCCGTAGTAATCGTCGTCGTCATCGTCTTCATAGACGACGCGCTGCTTCGGCTTTGTACGCTTTCGCGTCTCGGGGATATCGTCATCATCGTCGTCGGCGTCAAAGTAGCTTGTTGTGATGTAGCTGCCGTCGGAAGCGTCTTCCTCGGTAGGCATATTGAAAACACGCTCTTTGTCCGATGACCCGCCCTTTCTGTGCGGTCTTTTGGCAAAGCTTGACATAACTGTCTCCTTTATTATCTCTCTTATTTATATAGTCTGTGATTCCCGCAAAATAGTTTCAAGTGCGGCAAGAGTTGTTTCAAATCTTATGGCTTCGCGGGTATTTTTTGTTTCCGGGAATTTTTCCCCGGTAAAAAGAAATTTCTCCGCTTTGGTAATTTTTTCCGTTGAAACGCCGATAAATACCGTTCCGACGGGCTTTTCGGGGGTACCGCCCGTAGGCCCCGCGATACCCGTTACCGACACGGCGATATCAGCGCCGGAGAGCTTACGGACGCCCGCTGCCATCTGACAGGCGGTCTCTTCCGACACCGCGCCGACCGTGGCAAGAGTTTCCGCGCTCACGCCGAGCAGCTTCATCTTGGCTTCGTTGGCGTAGGTACACACTCCGAACCCGAACACGTCGGACGAGCCGGAGACCGAGGTTATCTCCGCGGAGATAAGTCCGCCGGTACAGCTTTCGGCGGTGGCGGCGGTAAGTCCGCGCTCCTTTAATAATTGTACTACATTTTCGGCTGTTTTGTCAAGTTTTGTAACCACTTTGTAATAATTTTACTCCGTATTTTTTATGGGTGGCAGCACCCCACCCCTTTGCATTGCCACTGCGCTATCCGCTTAATCGTATAGCAGCGAGCTATAGGAGCGGCACTGCGCGGTAAGTTAGCACACGGCTGTCGGGTCAATCGCCGCCTGCCGGAGAGTTACGAGTCTGTACTTGCTCCGGCGGCGGATTCGCGTGGGCGCCGGAGCGCCCCGCTGCCCGCGTAGGGCAAAAAATATCAAGCGAAGCGCCTCTCAAAATTCTGTTCCCTCTCAAAGCTTAAAATCTTTTATCTCTATATTCTCTATGGCCTTCTCTATCAGCGGCTCGAAGTCGAAGCCTGCCTCGGCCTTCTCTATTTCCGCTATTGAGGGCTTTGTCTTGGGGTGCTTGGGGGTGAAGACCGTGCAGCAGTCTTCGTAGGGTTGAATGGACGTTTCGAACGTTCCTATCTTTCTCGCTATCTCTGTTATTTCCTTCTTGTCGAGGCCTATGGCGGGTCGGAAGACCGGATATTCCGCGACCTTATCGGTACAGCCGAGCGCCATAATGGTCTGGCTTGCGACCTGACCGACGCTCTCGCCGGTTATCATCGCGTTGTAGTCCTTTTTGGCGCATATCCTGTTGGTTATCTTTATCATCAGTCTTCTCATTATGACCGTGAAATATTCCTCGGGGCAGTTGTCCCGCAGCGCCTCCTGTATCTCGGTGAACGGTACCGCGTAGAACCTTATATCCCCGCAGTAGGGGACGAGCTCGGTGCAGAGCTCCTCGACCTTCAGCAGTGCGCGCTCGGAAGTGTAGGGCGGGCTCTGGAAGTGTATCGCGTCGATACCGATACCGCGCTTGGCCATCATATAGCCCGCGACGGGGCTGTCGATGCCGCCCGAGAGCAGGAGCAGAGCCGTTCCGCTGCTGCCGACGGGGATTCCGCCTACTCCGATTATGCGTTCGGCGCTCAGATATGCGTTGGTGTCGCGTATCTCGCATTTTACCGTTACATCGGGCTCGTGAACGTTCACCGTCAGGTGCGGGAACGCTTCGAGTATCGCGGCACCGAGCTCGACCTGTATCTCGGGAGAGCGCATGGGGAACCGCTTGTCTGAGCGCTTGGCTTCCACCTTGAAGGTCTTTGCTGCGCCGAGAACGTCTTCGAGATACGGCATACCCTGTTTGACTATCTCGCCGAAGTCTTTCGGGAGCACCGCCGCGCGCTGCACTGCCGCAACGCCGAATGTGCGCGTTACCCACCATATCGCCTTTTCCATATCGCAGTCGTCGGTCTCGGGCGCGATATAGACAGTGGACTGGTTGCGTGTGATGTGAAACTCGCCGCACTTTTTCAGCCTGCGCTTTATGTTGCGGACGAGCAGGTCTTCAAAGGTGTTCTTGTTGAGGCCTTTGAGGGCTATCTCGCCGTATTTTGCCATTATTACTTCCTGCATTTATTTTTCCTTTCGTTTACCGTTAATGCGCAAATGCAAATGAGTACAAGTACATGATCAGGATCGTTAAAATTGTTGATAAAATGCACGCTCCGTAATACACCGCGGGGGTCGAAAAGAATACCGTGAACCATTTCAGCAGCCTCCTGCCGCTTTCCTTGCACACCTTCACGGCGTATATTACACCGCAGGCGAGGATCAGCAAAGCGGGGACGAAAACGCCGAAGAAGAACACACCGACCCATGCGAAGATGTTGAACGTGAACATTTTGGCGGTGATCTCCCCCACTCCTACAAGAAGGAGAAAAAACAGATACGAGACCGCTGCCGCGGCAGTAGATATGATCTGCCACTTTATCATTCCGGAAATGTCCGTTTTCAGAAATATTACCGATATGAGCGGGAATATCGCGCACCCCGCCATAACAACGGCAATGGGCTTTTGGAGCGAAAGGAGGTAGTTAAAATTAAAAAGCAGGTAAACGATCACGCCGACAGCGCATATTACCGGAAATATCAGCGACGATATAAGGTTTTTCGTTTTATTTTCTTTTAAATTCTTCTCTCTCGGCATATCTTGTCTCCTGCGTTTTCTCGCCTTCGGCGAGTTTTTTCGTTTCTCCCCCGCTTGCGGCGGGGAAGAGACAGCTTATTCGGCTTTTACTCCGCAGCTTCTTTTTCTATCTCGTCAAGCTCGTCCTTGCTGAAAAACGAGGAAAGAAAGTCTATCAGCACCTCGGTCTGCCCGTCATTCAGCTTATCTATCAGCTTTTTTGCGTATTCCTTTGAATCTGTCATATACTATCTCCGAAATCTCTTTATCCCGTCGGCAATGCCTTCCGCGAGCGCGTCGATGTCGCTTTCCGTCGTGAACGGCGACATACTTACCCGTATCGCGCTGTCCGCGTCCTTGTCGGAAACTCCGAACTCGCCGAGAACTCCGCTGGTCTTGCCTTTTGAGCAGGCCGAGCCGCTTGAAACGTATATTTCCCGCTCTTCGAGGAAGTGCAGCATTATCTCGCTGCGCACACCGCAGACCGAGAAGTTGAGGATATTCTTAGCGTTGCCGTAGCTGTTTATCACCACATCGTCAAGCTCTCCGAGCAGCGAAACGAGCTTATCGTTCAGCGCGGCGTACTTTTCCGTGCAGTCGGGGTAGCTTCTCACCGCCTCGGCAAATCCCGCTATCAGATCGACCGGCTCTGTTCCCGAGCGCAGGTCTTTCTGCTGCCCGCCGCCGATTATAAGCGGGTCGAAGCGCATATTTTTAGAGTAGTAAAGCGCGCCTATCCCTTTCGGGCCGTGTATCTTGTGCGCGGAAAGGCTGATAAGGTCGGCTTTGAGCTGCTTTGCGGGGAGCTTGCAGAAGCCCTGCACCGCGTCAACATGCACTATGGTGTGGGGATTTTCCCGCTTTACGGCCTTATATACCCTCGCCGTGTCGATAACGAAGCCGGTCTCGTTGTTCACCCACATCACGCTCACCAGCAGGGTCTTTTCGTTCACCGCGTCGATTATCCGCTGTTCGTAGTCCGCAATGCCCTTCGGTGATACCCGGACAACGTTGTAACCGTCGTTTTCAAGCCGTTCTATCGGCTTCGCCACGCTCGGATGCTCAAATGTCGTGGTAACTATCCCGTTCCCGCCGTGCCTGTGCGTCCCCGGCAGTCCCAGCAGCGCTGTGCAGCTGCTCTCCGTGGCTCCCGACGTGAACAGTATCTCGCCGTCAAGCCCCAGCTTGTCAAGCAGGACATTTTTCGCATCTTTCAGCACCTTTTCGGCGTTTATACCCATTTTGTGAAGCGATGACGCGTTGCCGAAGTTTCCGGCCATATTCCCGCTCACAGCCGCTATTACGCTGTCAAACGGCCTCGTCGTCGCCGAGTTGTCCAGATAGATCACATCAAAGCCTCCCGATGAGATAAGTGAGAAGTCGCTGCCGCTTGAGAGACGTGTCTCGCCTTGTGGGCGAGCCACACGAGGAAGAGGCGCTGCCTCTCCCTCGAGCTCCCTCACCGGTTCCTTTGTGCGACAAAGGAACCGAAAGCGTAGTGAATAGGTTTACGGGACTGCGAAAGCCGACCGTCAGTGGTTTTGACCGTCGTTGCGGCGGTGTTCGCTTTTGCACCCGGTCGAAACAGCGAATACCGCCTATTGCGTTCCCCCGCTCGGTCTCTACATATACACATACTTATTTAATATTATACCACATATTGTAAAAAAAGAAAATAGTATATTGTTTGGAAAATTGCACAAAAATAACGTCGAGAAAGTGAAAATAAGCACTTTAATGTCAAATTCAGGACAGAAAGGAAAATAATTATGTCAGATATTACAATGTCCCGCCGTGCCCTTGCGCGGCTCATCACCTTTCCGATAGCGGCAATTGCCGTTCTCTCGGTAACAACATGGCAGAATCATTCCCGCGCGTCGGAGGCCGAGCTCGCCGTGGAAAACGGTTATATGCACGCGGTCGAGGAGCTTTCGCTCAACCTTGACAACATAAAGAACGACCTGCAGAAAGGGCTTTACACCAACAGCGTGTCAATGCTCTCCGATCTGTCGGAAAAGCTTTGCAGCGACGCACAGTCCGCAAAGAACTCCCTGTCCCGGCTGCCGGTCGATGAGCTTGACCTTACCGAGACGTACAGGTTCCTGTCGCAGGTCGGCAATTACTCCAAGTCGATAGCCGAGAAATGCGCAGAGGGCGGCGGTATCACCGAGGAGGAGCATTCCAACATCGAAAAGCTCTATGCTTATGCGGGTAAGCTCAGCGGCAATATGTGGCAGATCGAGGAGCGTATCGGC
>JAFTAG010000308.1 GCA_017458655.1 Ruminiclostridium sp.
CCGTCGCCGAGGGTGATGTCATAGACGGTGACTTCCGTGCCTCGGCTGTTGCCGCCGGGAGTGTTGACGTAGTAGCAGTTGGTTACGTCTTCGTCCATTCCCACCACAGGCCCCATAGTACTTCCATTGCCGCTGAAGGTCGTTGTAGTAAAGCAGCCGTCAACCGCTCCGCCATAAAAATAGCCTACGATGCCGCCGAAATGGCCAGCACCGCTACCGTCCGTGCAGGTAATCGTGCCGCCGAGGACGGTGCAGTTCTGGACGGTTCCGTCATCATCGTCCATTTCTCCTGCGATGCCGCCGGCATTTCTTCCACCGAAGCTGCAATCCTTCAGGTTGACATTCTTCACCGAACCTTTAAGCAGGCCGAACAAGCCGGATAGACTATATAAGCCACTGTCGTAGTGACTGATGTTCTTAATGACGTAGCCGTCGCCGTCGTAGGCGCCTTTAAACGGGAGGTTTTCATCGTCATTGCCGATGGGCGTATAGGTCTCGCCCTGCATATCAATATCGGCAGTCTGCTTGAATGTCAGCCCTGTGCAGTCGTTGCCTGCATTGACATAGTACGCAAGGTTTTTAAGTTCGGTTTTCGAGCGGATAGCATAGGTGTTTTCCGCAAGCTTTGTAAATGTATATGCGCCGCCGAGGGTCTCTGTTTCCGCACTTGCCGCAATAGAAAAATCGGGCAGCACTCCGGCGGGAACTGCACCCAAAGAGCCGACCGCCACCGCGGCCGCCGTAGCCGCACCTAAAATGCGCTTTAAAATCCTGTTCATATAAACCGTCCTTTCGTAAAAACGTAAAAAGCCCACAAACGCCGTTATTCACAGCATTTGTGAGCATAGTGTACTTATATTTGTTTTTGTGTACGACAAAAGGGCAGAGCTACCTTTGCTTGCTTGCTTAAATTGTTGCACATATGAAGCATTTTGTCAAATCCTTTTCTGTGAAAATCTGATGAAATTTATGTTGCCTTGTACTGCGCCATTATCATATTTTTGAGCGTTTCAAGCTCCTTCATATCATCGAAGTCCTCCGGCATATACACGAGCCCGCCCGCGTAGCGCGTCACCGCCGCGAGCATTATGTGCAGTGTAGTTGAGAACAATTCCGTCTCCGGTATGTCCGTGCGTATCGTCCTGTCCTTTTTCGCGCGCTCGTATGTGATGTGGAACTGCTCCGCGAGCCTGTCTGCCATATCGTTGTAGGGTTTCAGCGTTGCCGCGTCGATACCCTCCGACTGCACATAAATGTTGAACATCTGATTGAACCTCAGGAGGTCTTTGTGGTCGCGGTACAGCTGCAGGAACGAATCGAGATAGAACTCGAACATCTCCGCTGCCGTCACGCTTTCGGAGTCCTCGCGCGGTCGGTGTCTGAGGATCTCGCCGGTGAACTCCTGCCACTTCTTTGTCGCTATCTCGACCACGAAGCCTTGTTTCTTGTCGAAGTAGCGGTATATCGTGGCTATCCCGAAGCCCGCCGCCTCCGCGACCGTGTTCAGCGAGATGCCGGCTATGCCGTACTCAACGAATATCTCGTAGCCTTTTTCGAGGAGCAGGGTACGTTTTTCGGCTCTCCCCGCAAGATCGGGCTTTCTTCCCGCCTTTCTTTTGAGCATTACTTTTTCATTTGTCAAATCATCACCCTATTTACAATAATAATTTACAAAAATATACTATCACAAATACAAGGATTTGTCAAGGGGGTATCGTGTATTTTCGGAAAAACATTTACAGAAAAAAGCTCCGCTGCACAAAAAAGTGAGCGAAGCTATCATATTGCACAAATTTTCGTCTCCGGGGCACCGATATTTTTACGGTATCGGGTGTAATGTGTCGATGATCGAGAAGAGCTTTTTTTTGGTGAAATGTATGACCGGCTTGCGGAGAATATCGGACACCGACGGGGAAGTCGCGACACCTCCGATAAATCTTATCAGTGAGTAGCCCTTGATCACACGGTTGATCTCGGCAATCTCGGCGGGATCCCCGGTATCGAAATACTGTCTGATTATAATGTCCCAAAGCCTTGCATACTGCTTTTTGGTAATGCCTTGGTCGGTATTCTTCCATTTGGCTTTGGCGGCTGTAACATAAACAAGATACATCGCGGCAAGATCATGGATAGGGTGTCCGAGAGCCGAGTCGTCCACATCTATAAGGATTATCTCGCCGTTTTGAAGCATAAGATTTCCCGGGTGAAGGTCGTGATGAATAAAAGTGTTCCTGTAGGGGATATCGTCTATGAGCTTGTATATCCGCTCGGCTTCCGCAGGTTTATAGAAGCCGGCTTCGGTCGTCGCCCTGACCTCGTTTCTCATTCTGTCCCGGGCGTCCGGAAGAGTTCCTTCATCGAATTCCGTACTGTGCAGCTTCTTTAACATATCGGCTATATCACGGGCGAAGGGCTCGAGCTTTTCGGGATCCGCGACTATCTCCTCGCCGAATGAGCGAGCATCTATCATCTCGAAAACAACGCCGTAATTCTCCCCGACGCGCACCATATCGAATGCGATCATCGTGGGAATGCCGTGAACGAACGCGCTTCTGGTGGTCTCTCTGTTCTTCCTTATCTTTTCCGGACTGTTGCGTTCGCCGTAATACACCTTAACTATAGTTTCATCGTCAAGGCGATAGACCGCACCGTTCCCGCCTTTGCCGAGAAGCTCGCAGCCCTCGGTCGAGATCTCACGCAGCGGTTTGTTCTTATTCGGTTCGCCGGTTTTTCTGCTTTGATCGCTCATATTGACCCTCCGATCGTTTATGTGTCATTCGGGGCGGCGCCGATATGCTCCCGCACGCCGTCTGCGCTGCGCAGGCTCTGTTTGGCCCGCGCCGTCGATCCTGCATAAATAATGGGCACCTCTAAAAACCTCTTGCCGCCCATTCGCACCGCCCTAAAGCCGTCATATTGCACAAATTTTCCTTGACATACGACAGTATGCCTGCGAAAAATTTGTACAATCTGCCGACTTTATGTCGGCACGCCTGAA
>JAFTAG010000309.1 GCA_017458655.1 Ruminiclostridium sp.
AATACGCTCACCAAGGAGAAATTGACAGAACTCGGTCTGCGCTTTTTGAAGCTTCCCGAGATAAAGAAGCCGAAGCCTTACAGTCAGAAAGAATTTGCTTTCCTTATCGTTGAAGATCTGATATTCAAGCGTGGCAAGACTTGTATTCTCAATAAGTTTTCAATGTCTGCGGAACGGGGAAAAATACTTGTGATCACCGGCAGGAACGGTGTCGGGAAATCCACACTTTGCAAAGTCATAACCGGCGCTTACAGGGAAACCGGCGGCTCGGTATCGTTTTACGGCGGACGGCTTCCCGCACTGAAAAGGATAGCATCAAGCTTCTTTGTCGGGCAGGACGCGGACTATCAGCTTTACGGAGCCACTGTCCGCGAAGAACTGCTTATAAATCCCGGAAAGGCTCCGGAGCTTGCAGGAAAAGCGGAAACGCTGCTCGCGCGGTTTGAGCTGTCGGAGCTTTCGGAACATCATCCCGTTTCATTGTCGGGCGGACAGAAGCAACGATCGCTCATTGCGGCTGCGATAATGAGAGAACGTCCTCTTCCGGTTCCGGACGAGCCCACAAGCGGACTTGACAGAAGACACATGAGAGCCCTTGCATTGCTGTTAAGAGAAGCTGCGGACTCGGGATCGTGCATACTGATCGTTACCCATGATACGGAATTTATCGCACTTGCGGCAGACGATGTGCTGGAATTACAGAGAAAATAAAAACAGTCGATTGCGATGATCGGCTGTTTTTATCCGACTGTACAGAACACACTTGAATTTTTCAGTATTTTACCAACTCTCCTTTTCGTATTGATGTAAAAAATGGCGAAAATACCGATCATATACTTTACTATTTCGGCAAATTCTTTATGCGTCATTTCAGCACCGGAAAGTCAATTTCGGCGTAATTCCAAAACAAGACACGAGACCGAAGTCCCGTGCCCTGTTCAATATATATCCAAACCTATGGAGGTGCGTCAGATAAGCCCGTTTACCGTCGCCGTAACATAAGTATCGAGTGCAGTACCAACTTCGTCGAGGTGCTTGTTCTGCATTTCGAGAACAGCGCTGTACAGCTCATTGAACTTCTCCCGGACAGCCTTCTTGTTCGCGGAGGTCGCCGATGTACGATATTTTGCGATAAGCTCGGCGAGCTCAATAGACTGCCCCTTTAATCTCGGTGTCCAGCCGCTGTATGTGTTTGAGCCGTAAGTCACCGTGCGGTCGATCTGCCCGCAGAGGTTGAGCAGAACGGTGAGCTCCTTGTACTGCTCGGAGACAAAGCTGCTGTCAAGCATCTTCGTGAACAGCGTATCGGCTGCGCTCTGACCTCTGGTATTCGCAAGCGCGGCCATTTCCACTCTCGCGTCATAAGCTGCCTTGTAAGCATCGTAAACAGCGTCATAAAGCGCCTGTTTGTTTGCAGCCGTCGGGTCGGCGAGATACGCGGACTGCGCCGCTTTTATGGAAGCGTTGTATGTACGCTCACGGACTCTTGCTTCGGGATTTACGGGAACTATCTGCCCCCCCGCCGAAATGTATGTGCAGATCATTTCCGCGAGGACTTCGGATTCGGTGGCTTTTTCTTCCTGTGCAGCGCCTTTGCCGACTGGGAAACGGTCGCTTGTGAAGTATTCAAGCTGGGCGGCAACACGCTCGGACTGTAACGCTATAGTTTCCTCGATGTGGTACGCCTGCTCCGTAAGGAAAGCATCGTAGTAGGCAGTGAGTGCTGTCTTGACAGCAGCCTTGTTTGTAGCGGACTTCTTCTTGCGGTAAGCCGCTATCGAGTCTGAAACTGCCTGACGTTCGTTGCCTTTTGCATCACCAATGCCGTTGTCCAGAAACGCGGGAGTGCCGCCCGAAATAACGGTTTTGAACCACTTGGAAATGCTCTTGTCACGGTTGGCGAGATCCTCGGCATAGTTCTGCTTTTTCTTCTCGATGACCGCATCATAAGCCGCGTTAAGTGCGTCCTCTACTGCCTTTTTGTTCGCTTCTGTAGGGTCCTTCTTGTAGGCTGCTATCGCCTTTTTGGTCGCCTCGGACAGCGGCGGATGTTCACTCTCGACTGTGCTTGTCGAGGACGATGAGCTTACCGATGCCGACGCGGTGACCGACATGGGAGCTGCCGCCGTTAAGGTGATGATCGCTGCCGCGAGAATTGCTGTAAATCCCTTTTTCATAGTGATTCCTCCTTTTGAAGTGATGCGACTTCGCTTTCTTTATTTGCATTATATCACATTAACTGCGTCAATTCCACGGATAAACTGCGGCAGTTTTGCGGCAATTGTTTACAAGAAAGCAATTGTATGATATAATGGTAGTAACGGAAGATGTTCTTTCCCCGTCTTCGGCGGGGAAAGAACGCGGTTCAGTCAGTATAATTGCATAAAACAAAGGCGGTGCGATATGCAGAAAATATATGTAACAGATGATGAAAAGAATATCCGCGAGCTGATAGCTGCGTTCCTTACGCGCGAGGGCTTTGAAGTACGCACATTCGCAAACGGCGACGAGCTGCTGAAAGCCTGTGAAAGCGGACTTCCCGATCTCGTGATACTTGATATAATGATGCCGGGAACAGGCAGGTCGGCAGAAGTCCGCCGACCTGCCTGTAATAATAGTTTCCGCGAAGGACAGCCCCTACGACCGCGTAACGGGACTCACCCTCGGCAGCGACGATTACCTGATAAAGCCGTTCCTGCCGCTGGAGCTCGTAGCCCGCGTCAAGGCGCTGCTGCGGCGTTCGGCGAATGTTACGCATACCGCGGAAAAGCAAGCACCGCCCGTGTTCGGAGCATTGAAGCTGCTGCCGGAGATACGCGGCGCGAAGATCGGCGGCGAACCGCTTTCACTGACACCCGCAGAATTTGATTTCCTCGCCTATCTTATTGCAAACAGCGAACGCGCCGTGAGCCGTGACGAGCTGCTCCGCGAGCTGTGGGGCGTGAACTCCGAGATAGATACACGCGCAGCCAACGACCTTTTGAAGCGGCTGCGAAAGAAGCTTCGTGACGCGGGCGACCTTGTCCGCATCGAAACGGTACACGGCTACGGATTTCGGCTTACAAAGGGCGGTGACGGCGAATGAAGCACATATTCGGCAGGATAATAATTCCCGTGATGATAGTGCTCATACTGCTGCCGCCGCTGACCTGTCTGATCTTTTACGGCGCGGCACGGCAGAGCGCTTATGATGATGCGCGGCGCGACCTCGAGAATATGCAGGCAAAGATACTGCCGCTTATGGAGTCGAGCTTTCCGCAGGGCGGTGACACTCCGCAGACCGAGGAAAACGACCCCGTCCGCACATTTCTGAGTCGGGTAACGCCTATGGTCGCCGCGACGGAAGGCAACGCGAAGCTTATGATACTTGCGGGCAGGACAGAGCTGAACGCGATATATCCGCGTGACGAGAAGCTCCGCGCAGAGGTCGCTCCGCTTGCCGAGACCTTTGCAAATGCAATAAGCGAGGGCGATACCGCACTGCTCGGCAGCTCGGCGATAGAAGCCAACGGTGAGGAATATCTGATAAATGTATATGCGCCGCCGCTCGAAACGGAGCGTTTGCGATACATCATAGCCTACTGCCCGTCGTCGGAGATAGGCGGCTGGATAGGAAGCGCAACAGTGATGGTACTGGTAATTTCGTCGATATTCGCGGCGCTTGCGTTTATCGTGATATGGGTGTCCGTGAAGGGCATTACAAAGCCGATACTAAGGCTTTGTACAGAAGCGGAGAACATAGGCGGCGGGAGCTTTGAGCATATCGAGCCCGTGTTCCCGATAACCGAGCTTGAGGAGCTGCGCGTTTCGATGAACACTATGACCGACCGCCTTATGCGCGCGGACGAAAACCAGAAGCACTTTTTTCAGAATGTTTCCCACGAGCTTCGCAACCCGCTGATGTCAATAAGCGGTTACGCGCAGGGCATCGAGCAGGGCGTGTTCCCGTCGCCCGAGGAAGCTGCGCACACGATCCTTTCCGAGAGTATGCGGCTCACCGATGTTGTGACCGAGCTGCTGACCCTTTCGCGTTTGGAGAGTGACGCGGTCAATATCGTCAGCGAACCTGTGCGTGTCTCCGAGGTTATCGAGAGCAGCGTTTACAGGATAAACGGTACGGCGCTGCAAAAGGGCGTGACCGTGACTGTTGAGCCGTTTGATGAAGCACTTATCGTTTCGGGAAGCGAAGAAATGCTTGCGAAAGTTCTTGACAATCTGCTGTCTAACGCGGTTCGTTTTGCGGCGCACAGTGTTGTTGTTGCAGTAAAAACGGACAGCAAAAACGCCGTCATCTCGGTATCGGACGACGGCGAGGGTATCGCGGACGAGGATATGACGCACCTGTTCGAGCGCTGTTACAAGGGCAAGGGCGGGAACTTCGGCGTCGGGCTCGCTATCGCACATTCGGCGGCGGAGAAGATGAACGGAACGCTTACCGCCGAAAACCGGGATAGTGGGGGCGCGGTGTTCGGTTTGAAATTACTTGCTATACATTAAGCCTCCGAGTGAAAATCGAAATGCCGATGTCCTCAATAAGAAAGAACACTGTGACCGGTAGGTCGTCTGAACCTTTCCGTGCGCCGGATCGCGCTCTCCGTACCTATTCCGAGTTCCGAAGCGTTCTGTACAATTATTGGCGGCAGGCAATCAAATCCGATAATGTACAGAGAGGAAATTGCGTAGCTTGCCGCGCTTGCGGTATGATGATATTTGAGCGTGAAAGGTCAAAACAAGAGTTGACTTCCCGATTAAACCAAAGTGGCAGGCTGACAAGCTCTGCGCGCACAGCGGTTATCTGTTCCTCGGTCGGGCGCGTGTAGCGCCGCACGGCGAGAGCCTGCGCCGCGTCAACGGGAGAAAGGCTCGTATAGAAAAATGTCAGGAGCGTCACCCCGAACAGCACGAGCAGCAGCATTGCGAGCCGCGCAAGTATTTTCTTCGTCATACCGCCTCTCCCGCTATGTGCCAGCTCTCTGCCTGTTCACGGTCCTTCACGAACTTTGCGTATATGCCGTCCTGCGTTATAAGATCGTCGTGACTGCCGCTCTGAACTATATGCCCGCCGTCGAGCACAAGTATCCGATCAGCGCTGCGAACGGTTTTCAGTCTGTGTGCGATCATTATTATCGTCTTGTCCTTCATAAGCGCTTCTATAGCGGCTTGCAGCCTGTCCTCGTTCTCGGGGTCAACATTTGCGGTTGCTTCATCAAGAATTATTATCGGAGCGTCCTTTAGCATTGCGCGGGCGATAGACAGTCTCTGACGTTCGCCGCCGGAGAGTGATGCACCGCCCTCCTCAAGCACCGTGTCATAGCCGTCGGGAAGCCGCGTTATAAAGTCGTGGCAGCAGGCTTTTTTCGCGGCTTCGACTACTTCCTCGCGGGTAGCGTCGGGTCTGCCGAATTTTATGTTATTTTCGACTGTATCGCTGAACAGATATACATTCTGAAACACCATACTTATGTTTTTCATCAGGCTGTCGAGGGTGTAGTTTCTCACGTCCTCGCCCCCACGGTTATCCTGCCACCGTTTACGTCCCAGAAACGGGCGATAAGACTGCACATAGTCGTCTTTCCCGAGCCGGAGGGACCCACTACCGCGGTAGTCTTTTTTCCTTTGCGGTAAACGACACGCTGTCGAGGATCTTTCGTTCGCCGTAAGAAAAATCGACATTCTCAAAAACGATGTCGCGAGTCGCGGGAGTTATCGCCTTGCCGCCCTCGTCCATTACCGGAACATTATCCGTTTCGTTTGCCTTGTCGATAGATGCCTCGCAGATACGCGGAGTAGCAATGCTTATTCCCGCGGACTTCATCTGCTCGAACACCATAAATGCGACCACGAACATCATTATCGCGTTTGTAAGTTCGATCGAGTTGTTAAGATACAGCACCGCCGTGACTGCCATTATAATCACCGCGAACAGGTTCAGAACTATCTGCTG
>JAFTAG010000050.1 GCA_017458655.1 Ruminiclostridium sp.
AGATTGTCAGCGTATTCCAGAACGGCTACCGTATCGGCACAAAGGTCATCAGATTTGCGATGGTGAGCGTAGCGCAGTAGTGAACAGTTAACAGTTTACAGTTAACAGTTGTGGTGTCGCCTTCGGCGACATATTTGAAAACCACAACCCCCAAATGTTAATTCAACACATAAAAATACAAGGAGGCAACCATTATGGCTAAGATCATAGGTATCGATTTAGGAACAACAAACTCGTGCGTATCCGTTATAGAGGGCGGCGAGGCAACAGTCATCACCAACAGCGAGGGCAGCAGAACCACCCCGTCCGTGGTGGCGTTCACAAAGGACGGCGAGAGACTCGTGGGTCAGCTCGCAAAGAACCAGGCAGTTACAAACCCCGAAAGAACGATAATCTCCATAAAGCGCCACATGGGCAGCGATTACAAGGTAGATATCGACGGCAAGAAGTACACCCCGCAGGAGATCTCCGCGATGATACTCCAGAAGCTCAAAGCGGAGGCCGAAAGCTACCTCGGCGAGAAGGTCACCGACGCGGTCATCACCGTTCCGGCATACTTCACCGACTCGCAGAGACAGGCGACAAAGGACGCGGGTCAGATCGCAGGTCTTAAGGTTGACCGTATCATCAACGAGCCTACCGCCGCGGCTCTCGCTTACGGCATCGACAAGGAAAACGACCAGAAGATCGTCGTATATGACCTCGGCGGCGGTACATTCGATGTATCCGTTATCGAGATAGGCGACGGCGTCCAGGAAGTTCTCGCGACTGCGGGCAACAACCACCTCGGCGGCGACGACTTCGACCAGAGAGTTATCGACTACCTCGTATCGGAATTCAAGAAGTCCGACGGCACCGACCTGCGCAACGACAAGTTCGCTATGCAGAGACTGAAAGACGAGGCCGAGAAGGCAAAGATAGCGCTCTCCAACTCCACTTCCGTAAATGTCAACATCCCGTATATCACAGCGGATGCGACCGGCCCGAAGCACCTCAATGTACAGCTCACAAGAGCAAAGTTCAACGAGCTCACAGCCGACCTCGTAGAAGCTACCATGGGACCGCTGAAGCAGGCAGTTGCGGACAGCGGACTTAAACTCAGCGAAATAGACAAGATACTGCTCGTCGGCGGTTCCACCCGTATTCCCGCCGTTCAGGAAGCCGTAAAGGGCTACCTCGGCAAGGAGCCGTTCAAGGGCATCAACCCCGACGAATGCGTGGCAATGGGCGCAGCGCTGCAGGGCGGCGTTCTCAATAAGGAAGTCACCGGTCTTCTGCTGCTTGATGTAACGCCTCTGTCGCTCGGTATCGAGACACTCGGCGGCGTATGCACGAGAATGATCGAGAGAAACACAACTATCCCGACAAAGAAGACACAGGTATATTCCACAGCGGTTGATAACCAGCCCAGCGTTGATATAAACATTCTGCAGGGCGAGCGTGAATTCGCAAAGGATAACAAGTCTATAGGCACCTTCCGTCTCGACGGCATAGCTCCCGCTCCGAGAGGCGTACCGCAGATCGAGGTAACGTTCGATATAGACGCGAACGGTATCGTCAACGTTTCCGCAAAGGATCTCGGCACCGGCAAGGAGCAGCATATAAGCATCACCGCCTCCACCAATATGAGCAAGGAGGATATCGACCGCGCCGTCAAGGACGCGGAAGCTTATGCCGCAGAGGATGCCAAGAAGAAGGAAGAGATCGATGCCCGCAACGAGGCCGACCAGATGGTATATCAGGTCGAGAAGTCGATGTCCGACTTCGGCGATAAAGTCACCGATGCCGACAGGAACAATGTTAACCCGAAGCTCGACGCGCTGAAGGATGCTCTTAAGGGCAGCGACATCAACTCCATAAAGAACGCCAAGGACGAGCTCCAGAAAGCGTTCTACGAGGTAGCGCAGAAGGTATATCAGCAGACGGGCGGCCAGCCGGGAGCAGGTGCTCCGGAGCCCGATGTACAGGGCGCGGGAACGTCCGGCGGCTCTATGGGCGGCAATCCCGACGACAACATCGTCGATGCCGACTACAAAGACGTACAATAACAAACTTTGACCGGGTGCTGTCGGGTAGAAATGCCCGATAGCACTTTGGCGATATTACAGAACTGTTCTTTTAAGCTGTTCCGATAAGAATATCGGGTGCGGCGAAAAGGAGGTAAGTATGGCGGAAAAACGTGATTACTATGAAGTTCTCGGCATTCAGAAGGGTGCGAGCGAGGACGAGATAAAAAAAGCATACCGCAAAATGGCGAAGATGTATCACCCGGATCTGCACCCGGACGACCCCGAAGCCGCCGAGAAATTCAAGGAGGTCAACGAGGCGAACGATGTGCTTTCCGACCCGCAGAAGAGACAGAGATACGACCAGTTCGGTCACGCGGGCGTTGATCCGTCGTATAATGCGGGAGCCGGCGGCTTCGGTGGATTCGGCGGCGGTTTCAGCGGATTTTCGTCGGGCGACGGTATCGACCTCGGCGACATATTCGACCAGTTCTTCGGCGGCGGTATGGGCGGGAGCACCCGTTCAAGCTCCAACCCGAACGGACCGCGCAGGGGCTCCGATATCAGCACGAGCAGGGATATATCCTTTATGGAGGCGTGCAAGGGCGTTCAGGTGGAGATAGAAGTGAACCGCTCCGAGGTATGCGATACCTGCAACGGCAGCGGCGCAAAACCCGGGACTTCCCCGAAAACGTGTACCGAGTGCAACGGCACCGGCACGATACGCTTCAACCAGCGCACATTGTTCGGAACTATGGCATCCACACGTCCGTGTACCAAGTGTAACGGCAAGGGCAAGATGATAGAGGATCCGTGTCCGACCTGCCGCGGCAGCGGACGCGTCCAGAAGAAGCGCACGGTGTCCGTGAACATACCTGCCGGCATTGACGACGGGCAGATACTCCGTGTCGCGGGGCAGGGCAATATGGGTCAGAACGGCGGTCAGCGCGGCGATCTCAACGTGCGCATCTCGGTCAGAAAGAGCCTGTTGTTCGAGCGCAAGGGCTTCGACGTCTGGACGGAGATACCGATAACATACTCGCAGGCAGTCCTCGGCGACGAGATAACCGTCCCCACGATAGACGGGAACGTGTCTTATACGGTACCGCCCGGAACACAGCCCGATACGATATTCAGACTCCGCGGCAAGGGCATCCAGAAGTTGCAGCGTGACGGCCGCGGCGACCAGCTCGTCAAGGTCATACTCGAGGTGCCCAAAAACCTTAATAAGAAACAAAAGGACGCCCTCATGGCGTTCTCCGAACAGCTCACCGAAAAGAACTACGAAAAGAAAACAAGCTTCTCCGACCGCCTGAAACGCTTCGGCGAAGACTTGAAGAAGAACTTCGGTATGTGAGCACAGAGGCCGCTAACGCTCGAGAAACGTGTCTCGCCTGAGGGCGAGCCACATGGGGAAAAGGAAACCTTTCTTGGAAGAAAGGTTTCCTCTCCCCCAGACGGAAGCCGTCCCCAGACCCCCACTCTTTCGAAAAAACTGTATTGGCTCCGCAGTTAAGCTTACAGTAACTGCTCCTGTTATGAGATACAGCTAATTAAAAACAGCACCGTGCAGATTTGTACAGTGCTGTTCTTTTTGTATTCGGTTGTGCTGATTTGCACAGAACTCATAATAGGAGCAGTCATTATCAAATACAACTGCGGAGCCAGTCAAGTTTTTTGGAAAACGAGGGGGTTTGGGGGAGAGAAAACCTTTCTTACAAGAAAGGTTTTCTTTCCCCCAAGTGGCTCGCCCAAAGGCGAGACACATTTCTCGAGCGTAAGCGACTCTCTCACGTCTCGAGAATTAGCGACTTCTGTTATCTTATCAAGACTATATAGACTGCCAGCAGCAGTGCGAGCATGGCGAAATTGACGGCGGAGAAGACTGCCAGATAGCGGGCGGAGTGGGCGCCCTCGGCTTTGCGGTAGAACTGGAGCGAGATGAGGCTTGCCATAGAGGCTATCGGGGTACCGAGGCCGCCGATGTTCACGCCGGCGAGAAGGGCTGTGCCGTTGGCGGTAAATCCCCGCAGCATCACCGCCGCGGGAACGTTGCTTATGCCCTGCGAGAGCAGCGCCGAAACAAGTATCTCGCGACCCGCCATAATGCCGGAAAAGAAGTCGTGTACCGCGTCGATACGCGCGATGTTCCCCACAAAGACGAAAAAGCAGATGAATGTCGCAAGCAGCGCGTAGTCGGCTTTAAGAAGGAGCTTGCGGTCAAAAATCACCGCCGCCGCTATCGCGGCTGCCGCGCATACCCAGAACGGCAGGAGCTTGAATACCGTTATGACACACACCGCAAAGAGTATGGCATATATCACCGCAAGCTTTTTGGAAATTTCCGCCGCGCCGCTCTCTGCGGGCTTGCAGGCTGTTTTGGGAACAAGCAGCGTCAGCAGGAGCAGACAGACAAGACTGATGATCCCCGCCGGCAGCATCGTCATTATGAACTCCCCCGCGGAAAGCCCGTATTCATCGTAAATATAGAGATTCTGCGGGTTTCCTATCGGCGTCATCATACTGCCGAGATTGGCCGCGGCAGTCTCCAGCACTATCGTTATTATCCTCGCGCGGTCGTCATTTATCGCCGAGAACGTGAGCAGCGTCAGCGGCACGAATGTTATCAGCGCCACATCGTTCGTCACCAGCATCGACAGGAAAAAGCACAGCAGCGTGAATATCTGCGCCAGCCGCCTTACCGAGCCCGCTTTTTTCAGCAGCGCCGACGTGAGCTTTTCAAAGATACCGGCGCTCTTTAAGCCCGCGACCGCTATCATAAGCGCGAAAAGCTCCGCGAGCACACCGAAATTGCAATATCCGAGATACTGCGCGTCGGGCGGCACGAAAAACATCGTCACTACCGCCGCGATAAACGCGATAACAAGCACGGGCTGCGACTTGAAGAACGCGCCCGCCTTCCCCGCCGCCGTCGTCAGCAGATGTCCGAAACCGCGGTGCCGGAAACCGCCCTGTTTTGGCGCCCTGCCGCGGTAATAGCCTTCAGCGGCCCTTTCCATAGCTTATCTGACCTTTCTATTTGTTTTATCGCAGGCAGAGCATCGGGAGCAGTCTCCGCACCCGCAGCTCTTCCCTTTTTTTCTGTCTGTCACAATTTTTATCACCGCGCCGGTAAGTGCCGCCGCTATCAGTAATATCAATATTATATCAACAATGTTCATTATCCCGCTCCGATCATCATTCCTATCGCGTGTACGAGCAGCGCCGCGAGCCACGCCACCGCACACTGCCACACTGCGACCGCCGCCGCCCATTTTACACCGAGCTCACGTTTTATTGCAGCTATAGCTGCCACACACGGCGTATAGAGCAGCGAGAACACAAGCATGCACACCACGGTGAGCGATGTGAGCGCCGCCATGGACGCGCTGTCGGGGAAAAGCACCCCGAAGGAGGAAACGACGCTTTCCTTTGCCATAAACCCGGTTATCAGCGAAACGAGTATGCGCCAGTCGCCGAGGCCTATCGGCTGCATCACGGGCGAGAAAATGCCCGCTATCGCCGCGAGAATGCTCTTTTCGGGATCCGCGGTAAGCGTCATGTGAAGGTCGAAATTCTTTAAGAACCAGATAAGGACAGTCGCCACAAGGATAACGGAGAACGCCCGCTGCAGGAAATCCTTCGCCTTCTCCCACATAAGTCTCACGACATTCCCGGCGCCGGGAAGGCGGTAGTTCGGCAGCTCCATTACGAACGGCACCGGCTCGCCCCTGAACAGAACGCCCTTGTAGAGCACCGCCGCGAGCAGTCCGAGGATTATCCCGAGCAGATACAGCCCTATTATTATCAGCCAGCCTATATCCGGGAAGAACGCCTCCACAAAGAACGAGTATATCGGCATTTTCGCGGTGCAGCTCATAAACGGCGTGAGCAGTATAGTCATACGGCGGTCGCGTTCACTCGAAAGAGTTCTTGTGGACATCACCGCCGGCACAGAGCAGCCGAAGCCTATAAGCATCGGCACGATACTGCGGCCGGAAAGTCCTATCCTGCGCAGCATCTTATCCATAAAGAATGCCACACGCGCGATGTAGCCGCTGTCCTCGAGCATCGAGAGGAAGAAGAACAGCGTGATTATTACCGGCAGAAAGCTCAGAACGCTGCCTACGCCGGTGAAGATACCGTCAACTATCAGCCCGTGCAGCACATCGTTCACCTCGGCATCGGTAAGCGCTTCATCGACGAGAGCGGTCAGCCGGTCTATCCCCGAGGCGAGCAGATCCTGCAGCCAGGCGCCGATAACACCGAACGTCAGCCACGAGATGAGCCCCATTATCAGAATGAACATCGGGACAGCGGTGAACTTTCCCGTCAGGAGCTTGTCTATCCTGCGGCTGCGCAGGTGCTCCCTGCTTTCGGTGGGCTTTGTTACCGCCGCTCCGCAAAGCTCCATAATGAACCGGTAGCGCATATCGGCTATGGCGGCGCTGCGGTCGAGCCCGCTCTCCTTCTCCATTTGCAGCACGATATGCTCTATGGCGTCCCGCTCGTTTTCATCGAGCCCGAGCGCCGATATCACGAGCTCGTCGCCTTCTATGACCTTGCTCGCGGCAAATCTCAGCGGGATCCCTGCCTTTTCCGCGTGGTCCTCGATAAGGTGGCGGATACCGTGTATGCAGCGGTGTACCGCGCCGCCGTTGATGTTTTTCCCGCAGAAGTCCTGTTCAACGGGACGCTCGCGGTAATGCGCGATATGTACAGCGTGCTCCACGAGCTCGTCAACGCCCTCGTTTTTCGCCGCGGATATCGGCACGACGGGAACTCCGAGACGCTGCTCCATTATGTTTATGTCGATACCGCCGCCGTTTGAGGTCAGCTCGTCCATCATATTGAGCGCTACGACCATGGGGATATCCATTTCGAGCAGCTGCATCGTGAGGTACATATTGCGCTCGATGTTGGTGGAATCGACTATATTGATGACAGCGTGGGGCTTCTCGTCGAGCACGAAGCTTCTTGAAACTATCTCCTCGCTGCTGTACGGCGACATCGAGTAAATGCCGGGCAGGTCGGTTATGATCGTATCGGGATATCCCTTTATAGCGCCGTCCTTGCGGTCAACGGTAACGCCGGGGAAATTCCCGACGTGCTGTCTCGCCCCGGTAAGGCGGTTGAAGAGCGTGGTCTTGCCGCTGTTCTGATTGCCGACGAGAGCGAACCTCATCACCGTGCCGTCCGGGAGCGGGTCGCCGTCGCCCTTCGCGTGGAAGCGTCCTCCCTCGCCGAGGCCGGGGTGGTCGGTCTTGCTGCGGGTGACTTTCGCGCGTATCGGCTCTTTTTTCTCGCTTATCCGCGACACCTCTATCTCTCCCGCGTCGGCGACCCTCAGCGTCAGCTCATACCCGTGCAGTCGCAGCTCCATGGGGTCGCCCATAGGCGCGAGCTTAACGACCGTCACTTCCGTGCCGGGGATCATACCCATATCGAGGAAGTGCTGTCTGAGCGCGCCGGTACCGTTTACTTTAGTGACCCGGGCGCTTTCGCCCGGGCGCATATCTTTCAGAAGCGGCATAAAAATACCCCTTTCCGACAGTGTCGAAAAAATTATAGATAACAGCAATTTTCAGTTAACAGTTAACAGGTAATTTTTAGTTAACAGTTAACAGGTAACAGGTAACAGTTATGGTGGCGGCTTCGCCGCATATCCGAATCGTGACGAGACCCATAACATATCTGTATTTTGCACAACACATCAATAGGACAGAAAATACTCTCGCTTTGTCACAATTCAGATAAATCGGCGAAGCCGATACCAAAACTGTTAACTGTAACCTGTTAACTGTTAACTGCAAGCTGCAAGCTGCAAGCTGTAACCTGTTAACTGTTAACCGCAAACCGCAAGCCGTTACGGAGCTAAAATATTCTCGGAAATGCAAAAGGCGCATACACCGACATCGGCATATGCGCCAAAGTTTTTGAACTTACTTCTTTGCGGACTTTGCGGCGGGAGCAGCCTTCTTAGCGGGAGCAGCTTCCTTCTTAGCGGGAGCAGCCGCAGCCTTCTTCTCGGCAGCCTTGGGAGCAGCCTTCTTGGGAGCTATCGCGTTGAAGATGTCTGCGCAGCCTGCGTCGTTGCCCTCAACGATGAGCTTGCCGGATTCAACAGCCTTTGCGGGAGCGAGTGTGCCTTCAACAAGAGCGGTGAATGTGTCCGCATCCGCCTTGAATGTAGCGGTAGCGCCCTTGTAGTCAAAGTTTTCGACCGTGATCTTGCTGTCGCCCTTCTCGAACTTTGCGTAGAATGTTCCGGCGGCATCGCCCGTTACCGTGAACTGGAATGCGAAGAAGCCCTCAAAATCAGATATATCCGTCTTCTGTATAGCCTTCTTCAAGCTTTCATAAACCTTTTCATATGCCGATTTAGCCATCTTTAAGTTCCTTCCTTTGTTGTGATTTATAAGCGCTTTATGCGCCTTGCTCTTAAATTTACCACACTATTATAGCATAAAGGATTTCCGATTTCAAGCGCTTTTTTTCTTTTTTTTGCATTTTGGTGCAATTTGTTCAAATTTAAGTTCTTTCTTACTTCATATTAGGTATTATTTCACCACAAATTAAACATCGACAGCTCTGCTCCGGCGGCACCGCCGACTTTTACGGGCGGTATATCCCGCTCTTTTCGCCGCCGGACGAGTGAAAGCCGGAAGCAAATAATTTCTTATGGGCTCCTCTAAAAACCTATTGTCGTTCAGGCGTGCCGACATAAAGTCGGCAGATTGTACAAATTTTTCGCAGGCATACTGTCGTATGTCAAGGAAAATTTGTGCAATATGACGGCTTTAGGGCGGTGCGAATGGGC
>JAFTAG010000310.1 GCA_017458655.1 Ruminiclostridium sp.
CGATGTGCCAGAAATGGCCTATCAGAACGCCCCGCCCCGTTGCGCGGAGGATCCCCATAAACACGCCTCTTGTAACCGGTCAGCGCGTGCTTGACACGATAGTTCCCGTAGCAAAGGGCGGCGCCGCTGCGATACCGGGAGGCTTCGGCACGGGCAAAACGATGACGCAGCATCAGATAGCAAAATGGTGCGACGCGGACATCATCGTCTATATAGGCTGCGGCGAGCGCGGCAACGAAATGACGCAGGTGCTTGAGGAATTCGGCGAGCTCATCGACCCGAAGAGCGGCAAGCCCCTTACCGACCGTACCGTGCTTATCGCGAACACGTCAAATATGCCCGTTGCGGCGCGTGAAGCGTCCATTTACACCGGCATCACGATAGCGGAATACTACCGCGATATGGGCTACGACATCGCTATTATGGCGGACTCCACGTCCCGCTGGGCGGAGGCTCTCCGCGAGATATCCGGCCGTCTGGAGGAAATGCCCGCGGAGGAAGGCTACCCCGCGTATCTGCCCTCCCGACTCGCGGAATTCTACGAGCGCGCCGGCAACTGCAATGTGCTCTCCGGCAAGCGCGGCAGCGTCACGATAATCGGCGCGGTATCGCCCGCGGGCTCGGATTTCTCGGAGCCGGTAACGCAGAACACCAAGCGCTTCGTGCGGTGCTTCATAGCGCTCGACAAGCAGCTCGCCTACGCGAGACACTACCCGGCCATAAACTGGCTGACAAGCTATTCGGAATATATCCCCGAGTTCGCGGAATACTACGCCGAAAATGTCGGCGAGGACTTCCTCGATGTGCGGCAAGAGATGTACAACATTCTCGTTGAGGAGAACAGACTGCTCGAGATCGTAAAGCTGATAGGCTCGGACGTACTGCCCGACGATCAGAAGCTCATTCTCGAGACGGCGAAGATAATACGCGTCGGGTTCCTGCAGCAGAACGCGTTCCACAAGGACGATACATACGTTCCGCTGGATAAGCAGCTCAAAATGATGCGCACTATCCTGCGTATCAACCGTCGCTCTGTCGAGGCGGTAAAACGCGGCGCGACGGTGGCCGAGATACTTGCCACCGGGCTTTTCGACAAGCTCACTAAGGTGAAGTATGATATCCCCAACGATCATCTGGAAAAATTTGACGAATTCGACCGCGAGATAGACAGCGTTATCGGCGCTCTCGGGCGGTAAGGAGGAACGCTTGTATGAATATCCAATACTCCGGACTTGCGGAAGTAAACGGCCCTCTCGTGGCTCTCGAAGGCGTCAGCGGCGTCGCTTATGAGGAAATAGCGGAGCTTCGGCTCGAGGACGGCACCCGCCGCCTCGGACGAGTTGTGCAGATGGAGGGCGACAGGGTCATACTGCAGGTGTTTGAGGGAACTGCCGGGCTCTCGCTCGACAACACGAGAACGGTGTTCAAGGGCAAGCCGCTTGAGATACCGCTCAGCACGGAAATGCTCGGACGCGTGTTCAACGGCGCCGGCAAGCCCGCGGACGGCCTCGGCGATGTATTTGCCGAAAAGTACGGCGACATCAACGGACGCTCGCTCAACCCCGTTGCGAGAAGCTACCCGCGCAACTACATACACACCGGTATAAGCTCGATAGACTGCCTTATGACGCTTATCCGCGGACAGAAGCTGCCGATATTCTCCGGCTCGGGTCTGTCCCACAACAAGCTCGCCGTGCAGATAGTAAAGCAGGCGCGCATAGCGAACGAGAGCGGCCAGGATTTCGCGATAGTTTTCGCCGCAATGGGCGTTCAGAACGACGTTGCGGATTACTTCAAGCGCGAATTCGAGCAGGCGGGTGCTATCGGCAGAGTCGTTATGTTCCTCAACCTGTCGAACGACCCGATCATCGAGCGTATCTTAACGCCGCGCTGCGCACTTACCACCGCGGAATATCTCGCATTCGAAAAGAATATGCACATACTCGTTGTAATGACCGATATCACGTCCTACTGCGAGGCGCTGCGTGAATTCTCGTCGTCAAAGGGTGAGATACCCGGCAGAAAGGGCTATCCGGGCTACCTGTACTCCGACCTTGCGTCGATGTATGAGAGAGCGGGTGTAATTGACGGCTCCACCGGCTCGGTAACACAGATACCGATACTGACGATGCCCAACGACGATATCACCCACCCGATACCCGACCTTACCGCGTACATCACGGAGGGGCAGATAGTTTTCGACAGACATCTCGACAGTGAGGGCGTTTACCCCGGCCTGTCCGTTCTGCTTTCGCTCTCGCGTCTGATGAAGGACGGTATCGGCGAGGGTTACACAAGAGCCGACCACAGCGATGTCGCAAACCAGCTTTTCGCGGCATACGCCAAGGTGCAGGACGCACGTTCCCTCGCGTCCGTTATCGGCGAGGACGAGCTCTCCGATACGGATAAGAAGTATGTGGCGTTCGGTAAGGAGTTCGAGCAGCGCTTCTTAAATCAGGGCGCAGACGAGAACCGCAGTATGGATCAGACCCTCGAGCTCGCGTGGGATCTCCTCTCCCTCCTCCCCAAGTCCGAGCTCGACAGAATGAACACAGAGCTCATAGAAGAGCATTACAGAGGGTGAGAGAGAGGCACAGAGGTAGAGAGGTACAGATGTGGGGGCGAAGCCCCCACATAAATAGCCCCCCTCCCCGGGGAGGGGTTGGGGGTGGGGAGTATATAATCAGCAAGCCGAAGAAAAAAGAAGCACAAACTCTCCCCCTTCGTCACGATTCAAAAACGTCGGCGAAGCCGACACCACAATTATTAATTATTAATTATTAATTAAAAAAGAAAGGTGGTCTGGCCGTGAACCAGCAGGTCTTTGCGACAAAGGGCAATCTTATCAACGCGAAGCATTCGCTTCATCAGGCGCAGCTCGGCTACGAGCTTATGGACAGGAAGCGCAATATCCTTATACGGGAAATGGTCATGCTCACCGACAAGGCAAAGGAACTCAACAGCAGCCTTGAAAACACGTTTGCCGACGCTTACAGGGCGCTGCAGAACGCAAACGTCATTGACGGCGTACTTACCGAAAAAACGTACAGTATGCCGCTTGACAACACGATAGAGCTCCACAGCAGGAGCGTTATGGGCATAGAGCTCCCCGAGGTTTCCGGCGGAAATTCCACTCCCACGCTCTGCTACAGTATCGCCGACACGGATTCAAGCTTTGACAAGGCCTACGCGGGCTTTCTGAAAGCGAAGCAGACCGGCCTCGTGCTCGCCGAGATAGAAAACAGCGTTTACAGGCTCTCGGTGGCGATAAGAAAGTCGCAGAAACGCGCAAACGCGCTCAAAAACATACTGATACCGATGTACCTCAATCAGGTGAAGTTCATCTCCGAGGCGCTCGAGGAAAAGGAGCGTGAGGAATTCTCGCGGCAGAAGATAATCAAAGCCACAAAGGTAAAAAAAGAGACCGAGACCCTGTAGATCGTTCAAAATTTGTTATATTTCGCCTGAAAGTTGTGAAATTTTTGCAAAATTTCTTGACAAATCGTAACAAAGTGAGTATAATAGAGGGTGAATAAGCGGCGGAATGCGTTTCCGCGCGGATTTGACAATATGTATATTTTTTTCAGGAGGATCTTTTTATGAAGACAAGAAGAATGGTTTCTGCAATAGCGGCTTCCGTTGTTGCTGCGGCTGCAATTTCCGTTTCCGCAAGCGCTACTCTCGCAGTAGCCGAAAACCCCAATGAGGCGCTCAGCTCCAACAGCGGTATGTGGATGAGAAAGTTACATACCCTTTCCGAGGGCATCGACTGCGGTATAAACTGCCTCGATATCGGATCAGTAAAGTTCAGAGTAACTCCCGTGTCCGTTGCCGATTTTGAGGAGGGTGCCATCGGCGGCGCTATCGTTATGTCGAGCGGCCCGTCCCTCAGCGCAGACCACAACTGGCCTATGGCTAACTTCTGGGGCGTTTACGACGAGGAGCACGAGCTTTACGGCAGAGAATCCGAGGACGACGCAGGCAGCGGCAACCCTATACACCTTGTAACAGAGGGCGATTACATCTATTCGATAACACTGAACATAGACGATTCCAACTGCGTAATGGAAGATGCTTATGCAGATGACGGCAGTTATGTACAGGTCGCGTTCCAGGAATGGGGCGGCGAGCTCTTTACCGATATCAAGGTGCTCAGCCTCGATGTTTACGACAAGAGCGGTAATCTTATGATCTCCTTTGATGAGAACGGTAACACGACCGATGCTCCCGCGGCAGCTTCCGCTCCCGCAGCAGACACAGCGGCTCCCGCAGCCGACACGGCAGCTCCCGCCACAGGCGATGTTGCGGCAGCTACCGACAGCTCCAAGGGCTCTCCCGACACCGGTATCGGTGACGTTGCCGCTGTAGCAGGTATCGCTATAGCAGCCGCCGGCGCTCTTATCATAGCAGCCAAGAAAAAGTAAATCATACTATGGTAAACAAAAAGACCGTCTCTGCTAAGGTCGGTACTAATATAGAAGTTTTAGGGCAACTATTATGTAAAGACCTATACAGCAGGCTATAACAAGGAAAGACAGATACTTCCCAAGAGGTATCTGTCTTTTTTCTTGCAATACTTCCGGAGGCGCAGGACTTATGACTTGACATACCGACCGCACTATGCTATAATATCAGTATCCGATTTCGGACTAAAGGAGCATATAGCATGGAGAACAAAGAATACCTTGCAGTCCTTGCTGGCTGTGAAAAGAAATATGATTCGCTCTATCGGGGAGCAGCGGCAGCCTTCGGGCTTTCGGACTGTTCGATGTGGGTGCTGTATTATCTGCAAAGTGCCGAGGAGCTGCTTTCTCAGCAAGACCTGATTGGGCTGATGCTGTTCCCGAAGCAGACGATCAATTCCGCTGTGTCGGGGCTTGCGAAGAAAGGCTATGTCACGCTTGAAATGATACCGAATACAAAAAATCGCAAGAGCATTAAAGGGATATGCCTGCATATTCCATAAATCAACACCGCCGGATGATGTAAGAAATATCACATTGAGATAAACAAAAGCTGCAAGCTGCCAAAAGCGGTTTGCGGCTTTTTGTTGTAAATGCTGTAAAGATGATGTATAATATTGTTCGAAATGACGAAATTAAAATTTTTCCTAAAAGCCTGACATGTTTTTGAAACTTTCAGGGTGTTATAAGTGAAAGGCCTTTCAGCAGAAAGAGGGAGGTGAGATACGAAATGACTGACAGCGAATTCGAGCATTATGTCAGGCTCTACCGGCGGAATGTGTTTGCCGCCGCGCTCTGTCTGGTACGCAATGAGTACGATGCAGATGATATTACGCAAGAGGTATTTATGCGGCTATACAAGTACGGCGGAACTTTCAATGACGATGAA
>JAFTAG010000051.1 GCA_017458655.1 Ruminiclostridium sp.
AGTTGCAAACGGAAACCCTGCCGATGTGGTAACACTCGCACTCGAATATGACGTAAACTCGGTACGCGACGCAGGACTCATCGAACCCGGCTGGGTAAGCGAATTCCCGCTTGACAGCTCACCGTACACCTCGACGATAGTATTCCTTGTACGCAAGGGCAACCCGAAGAACATTCTTGACTGGGGTGACCTCGCAAGAGACGATGTGGGCATCATCACACCGAACCCCAAGACTTCCGGCGGCGCACGCTGGAACCACCTTGCTGCATGGGCATGGGCTCAGAAGGAATACAACAACGATGAGAGCAAGGTGCTTGACTACATAAAGAAGCTTTATGCAAATGTGCTCGTGCTTGATTCCGGTGCAAGAGGAGCTACAAACTCGTTCGTTGAGAACAAGCAGGGAGATGTGCTTCTCGCGTGGGAGAACGAAGCGTTCCTTTCCCTCAAGGAATATCCCGATGATTATGAGATCGTAACTCCGAGCATAAGCATACTCGCTCAGCCCTCCGTTGCTATCGTCGATAAAGTCGTTGACAAGAACGGCACCCGCGAAGTTGCAACCGAATATCTGAACTACCTCTATTCCGAGGAGGCGCAGAGGATCGCGGGACAGAACTTCTATCGCCCCTCTGACGAAAAAGTTCTTGCCGAGTTCTCCGACACGTTCGACCTTAACATCAACCTTGTTACGATCAACGATTTCGGCGGCTGGGACGCAGCGTTCGCAAAGCATTTCGCGGACGGCGGACTCTTCGACCAGATCTACGAACAGGATTGACACGATACCCAATACATCTTTTCTTCGTAAGCAGATCCCCGTCCAAGCGGCGGGGATTTGCTGCAATAGGTATATTCTATGAAAACCAAAAAAAGACTTATTCCCGGATTCGGGATATCTATGGGCGTAACGCTCGCCCTTCTCAGCATAATGGTTCTGATACCGCTTGCTTCACTTGTGGTATTCACCGCGAAAATGGACTTTTCGGACATTATAAAGGTCATAACCCGCCCCCGCGTTGTGGCAAGCTTCGGGGTGACTCTGCTGACATCGTTTATAGCTTCGGTGATAAACGCGGTAATGGGCGTGGTACTTGCTTGGGTGCTTGTACGCTATAACTTTCCGGGCAAGCGCATACTTGACGGTATGATAGAGCTTCCGTTCGCGCTCCCCACAGCGGTGGCGGGTATTTCTCTCACATCGCTGTATGCGGACAGCGGCTGGATAGGCGGCATTTTCGCAAATATGGGCATCAAAATAGCCTACACGCGTATCGGTATAACGATAGCCCTGATATTCATTGGCATACCTTTCGTTGTGCGAACAGTACAGCCCGTACTCGAAAAGCTTGACCCGCTCTATGAGGAAGCCGCAGGTATCCTCGGAGCAAGCCGCACACGCACTTTCCGGAAAGTCATTCTCCCCGAGCTTCGTCCCGCTGTTTTCACGGGCTTCGGGCTCGCATTCGGACGCTGTCTCGGAGAATATGGGAGCGTTGTTTTCATTGCCGGGAACCAGCCCTACGAAACGGAAATAACCCCGCTCATCATAATGTCGGAGCTTCAGGAATACGACTATCCGAGCGCAACGGCGATAGCTCTTGTTATGCTTGCGGCGGCATTCCTGATACTTTTCCTTGTGAATCTGATACAGATAAGAAGCTCGAAGATATTGAAGGGAGGTCACTGATATGGCGGCAGTAAACACGGCTGAGGCAAAACCCGTCAAGCCTGCAAGACAGGTCGTTTCCCGCGAGGGCAGCACCGAGATACACGCGCTGACCGCAGGTTCGAAGGCAGTAAAGATAATACTCATAACGATAAGTGTACTGTTCCTGTTCGTGATGCTTGTAATGCCGCTGATAACGGTCATCTATGAAGCTTTCCGTAAGGGGCTTATCCCGTATCTTGAAGCGATATCCGATCCCGATACAATAAGCGCGCTGCTTCTCACGCTCGAAGCGACCGTGTTCGCGGTCGTGATAAACACAGTGTTCGGGCTGTTCGCGGCGTGGGCAATATCGAAGTTCCGGTTCCACGGCAAAAAGCTGCTTGTGACGCTCATTGACCTGCCCGTAACTGTTTCCCCGATAATCGCCGGTCTCATATTCGTGCTTACATTCGGCCGACAGAGCGCTCTCTATCCGTTTCTCGAAAGCATAGATTTTATGGTGGTTTATGCCGTGCCGGGAATTATACTTGCGACCGTATTTGTGACATTCCCATTCATCTCACGCGAGATACTCCCCGTGCTTGAAGCGCAGGGTACCGACGAGGAAGAAGCAGCGGCGCTCATGGGTGCAAAAGGCTTTACAATATTTCGCAGGGTCACGCTCCCGCATATCAAGTGGGCGCTGATGTACGGTATCGTTCTTTGTGCAGCCCGCGCAATGGGTGAGTTCGGCGCGGTATCGGTACTTTCGGGACATCTTCGCGGCAAGACCGTAACGCTGCCGCTTCAGGTGGAGATACTGTTCGGCGATAACAAGTTCATGCCGGCATTCGCGGTATCGTCGATACTTGTGGTGCTTGCGGTGATCATTCTTATAATCCGCAGTATCGTTGAGTATGTCGGTAAAAGAAAAGGTGAAAAGTAATGTATATTGAACTGAAAAATATCAACAAGTCTTACGGCGATTTCAAAGCCTCGGACAATGTGAATTTCGAGATCGAAAAGGGCAAGCTCGTGGCGCTTCTCGGTCCGTCGGGAAGCGGCAAGACCACGATACTCCGTATGATCGCGGGTCTTGAAAAGCCCGACAGCGGTGAGATAATCATTGACGGAAAGGTCGTGAACGACATACCCGCCAGCGAGCGCGGTATCGGCTTTGTGTTCCAGAGCTACGCGCTGTTCCGCTATATGACAGTGTTTGAGAATATCGCGTTCGGACTTAAAGTCCGCAAGCAGGACAAGGAAAGTGTGAAAGCGCGTGTTACGGAGCTTATAAAGCTTATAGGACTTGAGGGCTTCGAGAAGCGCTATCCGTCGCAGCTTTCCGGCGGTCAGCGCCAGCGTGTGGCATTTGCCCGCGCACTTGCTCCCAACCCGCAGGTATTGCTGCTCGACGAGCCGTTTGCCGCGATAGACGCGAAGGTGCGGCAGGAGCTTCGCAAGTGGCTCAAGGACATGATACACCAGCTCGGTGTTACGGGCATTTTCGTGACTCACGATCAGGACGAGGCAATAGAGGTTTCCGACGAAATAATTGTCACCAATAAGGGCAGAGTTGAGCAGACCGGAACTCCCATAGACATTTACCGCAACCCGACCACAGCGTTTACATCGGCGTTTTTCGGTGTAACATCGGAGCTTACGGATTACAAGTCCTTCAAGTCCTTCGACGAAGTAGGCGACTACGACAAGGCGATAGTGCGCCCCGAATTTGTCAAGATAACAAAGAAGAACGAGCTGCAAAAGTACAAAAGCTCCGCCGTGGAGGGTGTGGTTAAGGACGCGCAGTTCCGCGGCAATAGTATCGAGGTCACGGTGGACTGCAACAATAGTACGTTCAGTGCCAGACGAGGGCTTGACGAGCCTGCGGTAGAGGTCGGCGAGAAGGTCGATGTTTTCATTTATCGTATCTTCGTCACACACGGCGACTCGGTAAGGCTGCTGAAAAACAACGCGATCCGAGAAGAGACTGTAGTTATCTGAATACTTATGTGC
>JAFTAG010000311.1 GCA_017458655.1 Ruminiclostridium sp.
CATTCGCACCGCCCTAAAGCCGTCATATTGCACAAATTTTCCTTGACATACGACAGTATGCCTGCGAAAAATTTGTACAATCTGCCGACTTTATGTCGGCACGCCTGAACGACAATAGGTTTTTAGAGGAGCCCTTTATATTGTGATGAGCGGCAAGGTAACTTCCACCGTGTCGCGCAAATTCACCGAGAATATGCTGACGGCACTTGACGGACAGACCAATCTTATTGAACAGTTCGTTCGGAATTCCGAGATACTGATGAAGAAATACGGCTCGGCGAACGAGCTCAAAGAGCTGCTGCTCGACCCCTCGAACGAGGCGAAGCTCGCCTCCGCCCAGAGCTACACCGAGAATTTCTTCAAGAACCTGTATCAGTGGGAGGGCGTTTATCTCGGCGACTGGGACACACAGGTGCTCGCGCATTCCAACAAGGGCGCTATCGGTATGGTGCTGCGCACGGGCGACGCGCTCACGCCCTACAGACAGGTTATGACATCGGCAGCGGGCAGCTTCTTTAACGGCGGAGCGTTCGTTTCCCCGGCCTCTCAGAAGCAGATACTCAATATGCGTATGGCGATATATGACGACAACGGCCAGCCCATAGGATTTGTGGGCGGCGGCCCGTTCCTTTCGGGAATGAACGAGATACTCGCGAAAATGAAGGTGGAGTCCTTCGATAACGCCGAATACGCGGTGCTCGATTCCGTGAACAATATCTACGTTTACCACAGCGATAACAGCAAGATAATGGCGGACATCGAGGACGCGACATTCAAGGACATCATAAAGAGCAGCTCCGGCAGCGGAGAAGGCATAATCACCTCCGGCTCCGATACCATAGCTTACAAGAGCCTTTCCGACCTCGGATTCGTGCTTACGATGAAATACGATACGGCGCTCCTTATGGGCGACAGCACGCAGATACAGCAGACCTTCATCATATTTGTCATTATAGCGGAGCTTGTCATCATACTCGGCACGATAATCATTTCCCGCATAGTTACATATCCTCTCGGAAAAGTCACCGGCGCGGTCAATGACCTCGGCTCTCTGTCACTGAAAAAGAACAAGAGCATCGAGCGCTATGCCGGTGCAAGGAGCGAGGTCGGCAAGATCTCGGCGTCGGTGGATTCGCTTACCGATACATGGCAGAACATCATGGCAACGCTCTCCGACTGCTCAGAATCGCTCGGCAGTGGCTCACAGGCAATGATGACGACGGTCGAATCGCTGTCGAGCAGCGCCACCGACAACGCCCGCACCACCGAGGTGCTTTCAAGCGGCGCGGGTACCGCCGCACAGGCTATCCGTGACGTAAATTCCGATATCGACGATATCACGCGCATCGTCCGCGAGAGCAAGATCGCCAATCAGCAGAGAGTCTCCGAGGCGAACGATATGATACACAGCACGGATAAGCTGTTTACCGCGGTCGGCGAAAAGACCGAAAAGACCGAAAAGACCGAGAAGGATATCGAGACCTCCGTAAATTACCTGAACGCGTTCACGAGCATAAACGATAACGTCAAGCGCATCCAGGATATCGCGAGCCATACCAACCTGCTCGCGATAAACGCTTCCGTGGAAGCCGCGAGAGCGGGCGAGGCGGGCAAGGGCTTCTCCGTTGTGGCGTCCGAGATAAAGACGCTGTCTGCAAATTCCTCCGAGGCCGCGGACGCTATATCCTCGGTATGCTCCGAGATGAACGTCAACATCGAGAATATCAAGAACTGCTTCGATGAGATAATCGCGTTCATCAAGACCGATATCTCCGGTATATTCAACGATATGCACGATATCTCCGACAAGCTCAAGACTTCGATCGAGGAAGTCAACTCCGATATGGACAAGATGTCCGAGATAATCGGAAAGATACAGTCCGAGACCGTACAGCTCCACACGATAGTGGGTGAGAACGAGCGCGGTGTCGGCAATATCAACGAGAAAACGCGGGCTGCATACGAAATGGTCAAGCAGCTCGACGAGTTCATCGGCAAGAACAAGCAGACCGCGCAGGATATCAGCAGCATAGTTTCGAAATTCCGTCGGTGATATCCCCGGCGTAGGATCAGCCGCGTTCCACAGTATCGCACAAAGACTCCGAAACGGGGTCTTTGTTCTTTTTGAGGATTTTTATACAATGTTCACAACTTAAGCGAAAAAGTAAGAATAACGTTTCTGTCTCCCCCGCCGGAGGCGGGGGAGACAGAAACAAAAATTTTCTTAAATTGTAGATAGTGGATCTTTAAGCTATAATTAAGGCTGTTCGGTATAATGAATATAGGTGCTTTTATTGGCATCGGAGCGGCGAAAAGGTCTTTACTTTTCTGCCGGAATATGGTATAATGTTATATCGGGCGGAGCTTATCCGTCCGCAATCCCCGGGGCGGGACAACGAAAGACGGTGTATCAAATGACGAGAAAACAGAAATTATTGAGATTTGCCATAACGCTCGGCATAACACTGGTAATGACCTGTATCGTACTGTGGCTGCGCTCCGGCGACAGCCTCGCTTCCTCCGTGGAGCGGATAGAATATATGGGCATAACATTCACAGTCACCGATATGTTCGTGATACTTACGGCGGGTATCTGCGGCTATGAGTTCGGACTTGTCGTATTCTTCGCGACGGTGCTGGCTCAGATGGTACAGAGCGGAAATATCATGGACGGGCTGTTCTCCCTGCTGATATATTTTGTCATCTCGATAGTTGCGGGATATGTGGCAGTGAACCGCTGGTACAAAAAGTGGTGGAAGACCCTTCTGGCCGTTCTATACCTTACCGTCATACTCGGCGGTTCGTGGTACATCATCTCCATGCAGCTGTATAATATGTCCTCCGATACTGTGGAAACAGAGCTCTGGAAGCTGTGCGTCGGCGCGCTCCCGGAGGTGCTGCTGGCTGTGCTGCTGCAGTTCCTCTTCTTTAGCTTCGTCCCCGACAGGATAAAGCGGTACATAGGCAGGTCGTATGTCTATACCGCCGAATATGAGCAGTCGGATGAGTTCCGCGACAGGGGCTCGTCCGTGCTCAAGCGCCAGGTCACGATGATGACCATGTCCGAGGCTGCGCTGCTCAGCTTCCTTGCTGTGCTGCTGTCAAACGCGCAGATGTCGCAGGCTTACAGTCTCCGGCGCGAAAGGATATATCAGCAGCGCACCCTTTCTCTGTCCGAGGAGCAGCTGAGCGTGTTCTCCTACGACGCGGAAGACGCGGCGAACGGCGATGCCGTATCCGATGAAAACAATGTCAGTATCACGGTCTATGACGCAGATGATACGGGCAGCGCGGCTGAGATCGGGGAAGGGGATCCCAATGCTCATTCCGGGGAGCCCGACAGCGGAGATACATACAGACCGTCGTACAAGCCCGACAAGAAGCTTGAACTGTCGGACGACCAGCTCAGCAATATCTCGGATAACTTTTCACTGCAGAGCAGAGACATCATAATAATGGATATCCAGCTCGGGCTTATCGTAATGTGCGTTGCGATGCCGCTCGGAATGTTTTTCAACAATCTGATACTTAAAAGAGTCGTATTCCCGATAAAAACGCTGTCTTCCGTGATGTACTGCTATTTCTCGGAAAAAGAAAAAGACCGCGAGATGCTTATGGAGAAGCTTAAGTGCATAAAGCTCAAGGGCAGAGACAATGAGATAAATCAGCTCAATACCGCGATGCAGCGTATGATCGACGATATGACGAATCATATCAGAGCCGTAGAGCGAGAGCAGCAGCTCGAATCCGAGCTTAAGGTCGCCGAAGCGCGCAGCGAAGCGAAATCCCAGTTCCTGTCAAATATGTCGCACGAGATAAGAACGCCTATCAACGCTATCCTCGGTATGAACGAGATGATACTGCGCGAGAGCCGCGAGCCCGCCACTGCGGAGTACGCCGAGAATGTCCGCAACGCGGGAAATACGCTGCTCGGGCTCGTGAACGACATACTTGACTTCTCGAAGATCGAAGCGGGGAAAATGGACATTATCCCCGTGGATTACGACCTCGCGTCCGTGCTCAACGACCTTGTTACGATGATACAGACGAGAGCCGACGACAAGGGGCTTCTGCTCGATGTGAAGGTCGATCCCGATATCCCCGTTGAGCTGCACGGCGACGAGATACGCATAAAGCAGGTCGCCACGAATATACTCACGAACGCCGTAAAATACACCGAAAAAGGCACTGTGTCGCTGAATGTCGGCTATGAGGAGCTGCCCGCCGAGGACGGCAGAAATATGATAGGACTGCGGTTCTCGATATCCGATACGGGTATAGGGATAAAGCAGGAGGATATGGAGAAGCTGTTCACCGCGTTCGACCGCATTGAGGAGCAGCGCAACCGCACCATTGAAGGCACAGGCCTCGGAATGAACATCACCAAGCGCCTGCTCACGATGATGGGCAGCGAGCTCGAGGTCGAGAGCGAATACGGAAAGGGATCGACGTTCTCGTTCACCGTGAAGCAGGTGGCCGTTTCGGAGCACCGCATAGGCAACTACGAGGAATCCTACCGCCGCACTCTCGCGCAGAGAAAGCGCTATAAGGAGAAGTTCACCGCTCCCGACGCTCATGTGCTCGTTATAGATGATACGCCGATGAACCTTGCGGTATTCAAGAGCCTCCTCAAAACCACGAAGGTGCAGATAGACACGGCGGAGAGCGGCTTTGAGGGCGTTGAGCTCGCGAATAAAAATCTGTATGATATAATGTTCGTCGATCATATGATGCCGAAAAAGGACGGTATCGAGACGCTTGCCGAGATAAAGGCGGGCAGCGGCCCCAACAAAGACACGACCGCGGTATGCCTTACCGCCAACGCCGTTTCGGGCGCGCGTGAGAAGTACATTTCCGCGGGCTTTGACGATTATCTCACCAAGCCGATAGTTCCCGAAAAGCTTGAGCAGATGATAATGGAATACCTGCCCGAGGAAAAGCTTACGAGGATACCCGTCACCGAGGCGGAGGCTCCCGCGGTGCCGACCGTGCTTGTGATAGACGACGATGAAGTCATACGCGCCGCCGCCGAAAAGATACTCGGTGCTCACTACAGCGTAGTGTGCTGCGATAACGGCAGAGCGGGCGTAGAGACAGCGGAAAAGAGCAGCCCCGACCTGATACTGCTCGATGTGAACCTTGCCGGTATGAGCGGATTTGATGTGCTGCGGCTGCTGCGGAAAAACGACAGGACAAAGGATATCCCCGTTATGTTCGTCACGGGCGACGACAGCGAGGAGACCGAGGTGCAGGGGTTCCGCGACGGTGTGTCGGATCTCGTCCGCAAGCCGTTCGTTCCCGAGGTGCTTTTGCAGCGTTCAAAGCGCGTTATCGACCTGTATCGCTATCAGTCCGGCCTTATAAGCGAGGTCGGCAGGCAGACAGAGCGCGCCGACAGGCTCTCGCTCGAAATGATGCTGGCGCTGTCGAACACCGTTGACGCCAAAGACCACTATACCAACGGTCACTCCGGCAGAGTCGCGGATTATGCCGCGGAGATAGCCCGCAGAATGGGAAAGACCGAGGAAGAGCAGGAAAAGATATACGAAATGGGACTCATGCACGACATCGGAAAGATCGGCGTGAGCGAGGAAATAATCAACAAGACCACCCGACTTACCGACGAGGAATTCGAGCAGATCAAGAAGCACACTGTCATCGGGTACGACATTCTCGCGTCTGTCACCGAGATACCCGAGCTTTCGGCTATCGCGCGGTCGCACCACGAAAGATACGACGGCACAGGCTATCCCGATGGGCTCAAGGGCGGGGATATCCCCGAGGCCGCGCGTATCATCTGTGTAGCGGACTGCTACGACGCCATGACCTCCACGAGAACCTACTCCGCCCCGAGAACACAGGCGGAGGTGCGCGCGGAGATAGAGCGCTGCAGCGGCTCGCAGTTCGACCCGGAGATCGCCGCCGTTATGCTGCAAATGATCGACGACGACAAAGAGTTCAGAATGAACGAGCTTGGCGGTACGACCGTCTGGGAGAACAAAGACAAGCTGTGGGGAGCGTTCGCCGCGGGAGCGGGAAGCTCCGAATCAGCCGATGAAAACGGCCTCCCCGATTGGATGAGCGATATCCCGGAAATAGATACCGACAGCGGTATAATGCACTGCGGGAACGCCGAAACGTACCTTGATACGCTGACGATATACGCGGGTTCTGTCGCGGGGAACGCCGACGAGATAGAGCGGTATCTGCGCGAGGACGATCTCGCCGACGCAACGATAAAGATACACGCGCTGAAAAGCACATCGCGTATGATCGGGGCGGCAGACCTCGGAGACCTCGCGGAGCGGCTCGAAAAAGCCGGCAACGACGGCGACAGGCAGACCGTTGACGATAACATCGAGGAGCTCCTGTACAGATACCGTACGCTCGGAGAAGCGCTCTCGCCGCTGCTCGGAAACGACGGCGGGGACGGCGGTGAACTCCCGGAGCTCCCCGCGGAGGAGCTTAAAGATATATATACCGCGATATCGGAATTTATGTCGGTCGCGGATTACGACAGCGCCGTGCAGCTTATCGAAGGGCTCCGCGATTACAGCTTCCCCGAAAGCGAAAAGGAACGCTGCGCGGCTCTTATAAAGGCTGCCGACGAGATACGGTATGAGGATATTGAGAAAATACTTAAAGGAGAGCAATAATGTCAAGCAGGATCCTTGTTATCAGCAAAGGCGCGGCATTTATGACCGACGCGCTCGCGAAAAATCTGCAAAAGTCAGGCTTTGAGGCAAATATAGTCGAGCCGGACATAGCGCTTATCGAAAAGCAGCGCAAGACTACCGATATCTACATCATATACGCGGGGAATTTCGTTTTCGAGTCCGCCGATGTGCTTGTGTATCTTAAGGATATTTGCGCCGAGGAAGAAAAGCTGATGTGCGTGATAGGCTACACGAAGGAGATCGACGGGATATTGAGCATTATCCCCGCGAGCGTTATCGCACATCGCTTCGAACGCCCCTTCGATATGAAGCTCCTTATCGCGGAGCTTAAAAACCTGTCCGCGGCCGATGAGGAAAGAAAAAAAGGCAAGCATATACTGCTTGTCGATGACGACCTCACATTTCTTAAAATGATGCAGGGCTGGCTGTCGATGAAGTACAATGTCACCATAACGCGCTCGGGTATGCAGGCGATAACGTACATCGCCAACCACACGCCCGATCTGATACTGCTTGACTACGATATGCCGATAACGTCGGGGCCGCAGGTAATGGAGATGATAAGAAGCGAGCACAACGCCGCCGAGATACCGATAATCTTCCTTACCGGAAAATCCGACCGCGAGAGCGTTATGACCGTAATGGCGCTGAAACCGCAGGGCTATCTGCTCAAAAATATGGAAAAAGAGGAGATAATCGGGAATATCGACCACTTCTTTGAGACCAGAAAGTGGAAAAACATCTGAGCAAAAAGATCTCCCTCCGCTGTTATTCGCAGCCGGAGGGAGTTTTTTTATACCTTGCAGTTTACGAGCGTCACGCCGTTCTCCGCGGAAGCGTCAAAGGTGAACGTGCCTTTCTTGACTGTCCATTCACCGCTTGATGACTTGACCGTTATGTTTTTCAGCGTGAGGTCGCCGGTAAGCGTGAGCGTCTTGCCCTTGAACGCAGCGGTGTGCGTACCGCCGTCAATTGTGAGCCCTGCGTACTTTTTCTTCGCGGGGAGCTTGAAGGCTCCGAGGTCGATGTCCCCGAGCAGCTCCACGGTGTAAGCCGCGGTCGGAGCGTTCGCCTTTGTTATGGCGGTCACGACGTCTGTCCATTCGCAGTATTCCGTGTCGCCGAGCTTCAGCCGGAACGCGCGGATATACGCTTTTCCGGACTTGACATACAGCTTGTATCGGTAATCGCCGTCGGTGACCTCCGGAACGATATCCGAAATATCAAATGCTTCGTTGAGACCGGCTGCCTTCGTCTTGAAGAGGATATCCCCGTCATTCAGCTTTTTGGCGGAGGTGACCTTGATATTGCAGGACAACTCGCCGCCTACGGTTATCGGTATAAAGCTTTCGCCGAGGCTTATCTCGCCGCTGCCGGTGAGCTTCTTGCTTACAGTTATCGCCGCTTTGTCGCCGAGCGCGAGCCTTGCGTCTTCCGCGATATCGAGCTCGTTTACCTTTAGCGTCTTCGTTACGCCGATAGCTCCCGCGATATTGATTTTGCCGAAGCCGGAGACAGTGTCCGCGGCAGCGACCTCGCTCTTAACGGTAAGTGCGGTCTTGGCGTTCCCCTTTATGATGAGAGCGTCGCCGTAAACGAAACCGAGCGTGAGATCGCTCTTTGATGAAGTAACGGTCGTCTTCTTGCCCCTGAGCGTTACCTTGTCGAGCGTGAGCCCGCCCGCTGCTCCCGTGATCGTTAACGCCTGCGGGGAGCCCTTCTTTTCTGCGGCAATGGTGATGTCGGTGAGGGTGAGCTTCTGATTAGGCTTGATGTTTGCGGCGCCTTCAAATGTCAGCGTATGTCCGCGGCCGTTGATAGTTATATCCTTGACGTTTTTGGGGAATTTCAGCTTTGTGACGCTGATATCTTCATCGAACATGAGTACGGCGCTGTCACCGGTAAGTCCCTCAAGCGTGCTCGCGAAATTTGTCGATATGACCTTCGTGGCGCCGTCGAAGGAATCCTCCGACCAGTGCGCGTAGAGCGTCACGTTTTCTTTGTATCCGAGTGTGCTGTCGCTGTCCCTTTTATCGCCGCCCTCCGGAGCCGTGAACCAGCCGTCAAAAATATACCCGTCTCTGGTAGGGGTGGGGAGAGTACCGTAGTGCATATCGTATCTTACGGTCTTGCTCTGGGTATCGACTGTGCCGCCGTTGGGGTCGAATGTGAGCTTATAAGGGGTTGTGTCATCTATTTTGTTCTGCACTTCACGGGCGTATTCATTAGCGCCCTGTTCGTTGGGGTGAAGGGAATACGCGCTGGCAAAGCCGGTCTGATCTATGTCATATTCCTTTGCGCCGAATGTCACCTCGTTTATCCACGGCTCGTCGGAATAAGCCTCGTGGCCTTCAAAATCTATCTCCGTGAATACGATATTGATTTCCTCGTCCCAAAAGCAATCCGAAACTAAAGAGGATATTCTTCCGTTCAGCTCATCGACCGCATTATTAACGAGTCTGGCTTTTTCCGCGCTTACTTCTATTGCACCAAAGGGGGTGGTAACAGAGAACCCGTTCGGATCCATAAGGTGAGGATATCCGGCGATGATGATGACCGCCTGTTCTCCCGCGGCCTCTGCAACAGCCTTATATGCGGCCTTGAGCTCTGCGCCGATGTGGTCGTCGAACTCGTCCCACTTTTTGTTTATCGTTGCTGCAAGCGATTCGGCACTGCCCATAAGCGCCGCTGTCATTATTTCGACAAAGCCGATATCGTTGCCGCCGATAGTCATTGTGACAAAATCAACGTCCTGTTCCTTGGGTATCTGCTTGAAAATGTCGAGCTGCGGGTCGAGCTCCGCGCTGCCCGTGTTTTCATCGTAGTTGTACTTCTTTTCCTGCTTCTGGGTGAGGTGCTTTATTTCCGCACCGGACGCTGCCGCGAAAAACCAGTTGGTGCCGCGGTAGTTTTTCATCTCGCCCGAAAAGCCCTCCATGTACATACGAAGCTTTCCGCCCCACGCATTTTCCGACCTGTGCGCGAGAAAATCGGGACTTTCAACATTTCCCTGTTCGTAAAATGGCTCAATGCCCTCTCCCGATGAATACGAGTCTCCGAGCGACACGATTATCGCCATATCCGTTTCCTCGGCGCCCGCGGATATGCCGAGCCCGCCCGTCGGCAGTATGGCGGTCAGCGCTGCGGCGAGCGCCGTGACTGCGCTTAAAATACGGTTTTTCCAATTTTTCATTATTATGTCCTTTCCGTGCGATATGCACGATCACGATGTTGCATTTATTATACCACGTTCCCCCCGTTTTGTCAATGCTCCGGCTAAGTTATAGGCGGCTTTATTTCCGATTGACTTATTCCGGAAAATATGGTATAATACATTCTGACGAATTATGGGCTATTATACAGCCACTATATACAATTTAAGAAAATTTTTGTTTCTGTCTCCCCCGCCGGAGGCGGGGGAGACAGAAACGTAGAACTTAATTTTCCGCTTAAGTTGTGAACAGTGATTATACAGCCATAAAATCAATGAGGTGATGATATGAACGTATGTCTTCTTAACGACTCGTTTCCGCCCGTGATAGACGGAGTGGCGAACACGGTGATGAACTACGCCTCCGTGCTGAACGGTATGGACGGCGTGAATGTCGCGGTTGGTACGCCGGAATATCCGGAGGCCGATTACAGCTCCTACCCATATACGGTGATACCGTACACAAGCTACGACACCACCGCGATAATAAGCGGCTACCGCGCCGGGAACCCCCTCTCGGTCACGGCGATAGATCCGCTCAAGGAATTCTCGCCCGATATAATACATACTCACTGCCCGATATCCTCCACGATACTTGCGAGGATACTGCGCAAAGAGACCGACGCGCCGATAGTTTTCACCTATCACACCAAGTTCGATGTGGATATCGCGGTAGCCACAAAGTCGAAGCTCCTGCAGAAAGAGAGCATACGCGGCATCGTGTCGAACATAAGCGCCTGCGACGAGATATGGACAGTGAGCAGGGGAGCGGGTGAAAATCTCCGCTCCCTCGGCTATGAGGGCGAGTATATCGTAATGAACAACGGCGTCGATTTCGCGAAAGGCAGAGCCGATGACGCGGCGGTCGGTGAAGCGACCTCCGGGTACGATCTTCCTGCCGGGACACCCGTGTTCCTGTTCGTTGGACGTATTATGAAGTACAAGGGTCTGCCGCTCATACTCGACGCGGTGCGTAAGCTCTCCGAGAACGATATCGACTATCGTATGGTGTTCGTGGGCTCCGGAAAGGACGCCGGCGAGCTGAAAGAGACTGTGCGGGAGTACGGCATAACGCTGTACGAAAAGACCGACGATGAGATACAAAAGACCGTCGGGAGCCTGTCGCGCGGCGCGGTGATATTCACGGGACCCGTGTATGACCGTAACGCGCTGAGGGCGTGGAACACACGCGCAGACCTGTTCCTGTTCCCATCGACCTACGATACCAACGGCATAGTCGTGCGTGAAGCCGCGGCGTGCGGCCTCGCGAGCGTGCTGATACGGGATTCCTGCGCCGCGGAGGGGATAACCGACGGCCGTAACGGCTACATAATAGATGAGACGCCGGAGGATATGTTCAGACTGCTGAGGGAAGTGTCGTCTCACCTTGAAAATGCCGCGGAAGTCGGCCGCAAAGCCATGGACGAGATATACATCTCGTGGGAGGACAGCGTTAAGACCGCGTATGAGCGCTACGGGGAGATCCTGCGTATGAAAGCCTCGGGAGAGCTCACAAAGCGACGCAAGGGCGCGTCCGATGTCCTGATAGATATGTCCGCGGCGCTGACGAACAGGCTCACGGAGGTGTCGCAGGCGCATGAAGAGCTGTATGACAGCTTCCGGGCAAATATGTACGGAATGAAGGAGAATTTCTCGGAAGCGGAAAAGCTCATCTCCCGCCGGACGGAAAATATGACCGGCATACTTATGAGATTTGAGGAAAATGTAAGAGAGGAGCTGCGCAGATCATGGAACAGAAAAGAAAAGTAGATCGCAGCATCAGAAGGAATTACCGCCGCTATGTATTCTATCAGGTGTGGGTGAGAAGCTTCCGCGACGGCAACGGCGACGGGATAGGCGACCTGTACGGGCTTTATGACAAGCTCGGGTACATAAAGTCGCTGGGTGTGGACGCCGTATGGCTGAGCCCCGTATATCCCTCCCCGGACGCGGATTACGGCTACGATATCTCGGATTACAGGGATATCCACCCCGACTTCGGGACGCTCGAGCAGTTCAGAAAAGTCCTTGACCGCGTGCATGAGCTCGGTATGAAGCTTATTATGGATCTTGTCGTGAACCACACCTCCGATGACCACAGGTGGTTCAAGGAGAGCCGCAAGGGCAAGGACAACCCGTACAGCGACTACTACATATGGCGCGACAAGCCCAACAACTGGGATTCGCTCTTTGAGGGAAAGGCCTGGACGTATGACGAACAGCGCGGGCAGTATTACCTCCACATCTTCCAGAAAAAGCAGCCCGACCTCAATATGGACAATCCGAGGGTGCGCGAGGAAGTAAAGGATATAATGCGCTTCTGGCTCGATATGGGAGTTGACGGGTTCCGCGAGGATGTTATAAACTTCATCTCGAAGAAGGAGAAGCTGCCCAACGGTCTGCCGTTCATACCCGCGGTGAACGGAATGTTCGCGTACAAGGACGGCCCGCATATCCACGAGTATCTGTCGGAATTCCGCAAGGTCTGCGATGACTACGACTGCATACAGATAGGCGAGGGGCCTATGACCACGGTAAAGTCTGCGCTCTCGTATCTTACCGGGAAAAACAAGTCGCTCGATATGATGTTCTCGTTCGATCATATGATGGCGGACTGCCTGTTCACGGAATATATGCAGCGCCCGTTCAGCCTGAAAAAGCTCAAACGCGCGTTTTCCAAATGGCAGTACGCTCTGAACGGCAAGGCGTGGAACACGCTCTATCTTGAAAACCACGACCACCCGCGCGTGATAAGCCGCTACGGGAGCGAGAAGCTCCGCCGTGAGAGCGGCACTATGCTTGCCGCCTGTTATATCTTCCAGCAGGGCGCGCCGTTCATATATCAGGGGCAGGAGATAGGTATGACCAATATCCGCCTGCGCGATATCAACGATTACAAGGATATTTCCAGCAAGAACAATTTCAACCGCTATCACCTCAAAGACTCGCTCGAGAGACGTATGGAGCGCATACACAATTCCAGCCGCGACTCCTCCCGCACGCCGATGCAGTGGAGCTCCGCGCGTTATGCGGGATTTTCAAAGGTCAAGCCGTGGTTCGTGGTGAATTCAAATTACAGTGAGGGCGTGAATGTCGCGGACGAAGAAAAAGACCCCGACAGTATCCTGAACTTCTACCGCCGCTGCATAAGGCTCAAAAAGAGCAGCAAGGTGCTCACCTACGGCAGCTACCGCGAGTTTTTCCCGGATTCCAACGAGATCTATATGTATGAACGTGTTTACAGGGGACATCACTGGCTCGTGATTTGCTCGTTCTCGAAGCATATCGTGAAGGTGAGCCTGCCGAAAGAATTCGAGAACAGGCCGAACGAGCTCCTTCTGTGCAATTATAACGGCGAGCGCAAGGACAATATGTGCTTTGAGCCGTATGAGACCCGCGTTTACAGGTTTCTCTGATACTGTACGGCGGCTCACATATCCCCGATTATCCTGCGCATGGCTTCTCCGTCGTGTGCGGAAGCGGCATTTATAAGCGCCTCGCATCTGCCCCGTTCCGCTTCGGGGAAGCTGTACTCGCTCAGATCCTTTACGGTGCGGACTGCGCCCTCGATGTCGGAGACGGAGAGCAGCTCGCCGATAATGGAGAACGCTTCGTTAAGGTCGTCGTCCGATATCAGCGGCAGGCTGCCCGCGCCGGTAAGCGGAGCGAGCGCGTTCCCGAGACTGCGGCAGCGCTCGAGCAGCTCGTTTATCTCCTCGTCGGGAACACCGGCACCGTTCTCCGTAACGGCGTGTTCGAGCTTTTCGGCGAGCTCGCCTATCTTCATAGCGCCGATAACGCGGGAGGTGCTTTTGAGCGCGTGTATCTTGATAGCGGCATTCTCGTTGTCTCCGAGACCGCGGAACCGCTCTATCTCGTCGGTATTCCCGAGCACCGATTCGGCGTAGGTCGTGAGCGTCTGTATGTACAGATCCTCCGAGCCGCAGTGCCGCACGCCCTCGGGGATATCGAGCTCCGATATGCCGAACAGGAACATCGGTATATACTGCTCCTGCTCGTCCCCGTCACGCTCCTTCGGCGCCTGTATCTTCTCCTGCGGCAGCACGGAGAGTATCATCTCCTCGAGCTTGTCCGGCTCTATCGGCTTGGTGAGATAATCGTCGAAGCCTTCGTCAAGGTAGAACTGTCGGGCTCCCGAAACTGCGTTTGCCGTGAGGCAGATCATATATGTTCCGATGTTCGGGCTCGCTTTATCGGCGCGCATTTCCCTGAGCGTTTCTATACCGTCCTTGTGGGGCATCATATGGTCGATGAATATAATGTCGTATTTATGCTTTTTTGCGAGGGTGATACCGATATCGCCGCTCTCGGCGGTGTCTATCTTCATATCGGTGCTCGACAGAAGGTTCGTGAAGACCTCGAGGTTCATAGGCGTATCGTCTATCACGAGCAGTCTCGCGTCGGAAGCCGTGAAGGTCTCGCGGTACTTCTTCCTTTCGGTGACGGAGCGTCTGAACGCCGCCTCGTAATCGCCCACGGGTTCCCATTTAACGACGCGCTGCTTCAGAACGAACGAGAACACGGAGCCCTTGCCGTACTCGCTCTCGACGGTGAGCTCGCTGTTCATCATTTTCAGCAGGCTGCGGGTTATGTTCAGCCCGAGACCGGTGCCTTCGATACTGCGGTTGCGGGTCTCCTCTATACGCTCAAACTGGTGGAACAGCTTGGATAAGTCCTCCTGCTTTATGCCTATGCCCGTATCTGCCACACTGACTTTGAGGGCTATATCGGCGCCGCTGCCCCTTTTAAAGCCCATTCTGAACGTAACGGAGCCGACCTGTGTGTATTTCACGGCGTTGGTGAGTATGTTGGTGATGACCTGCTTTATGCGTATCTCGTCGCCGTTGAGCATACGCGGGATATTACGGTCTATATCGAGCTTAAGTGTCAGCCCTTTGGCCTCGGCGCGGGTCTGCACCATTCCGACAAGGTCGTTGAGCAGCGAAGCGAGGTCGTAATCCACGGGCAGCACATCGAGTCTTCCGGCCTCTATCTTTGAGAAGTCGAGTATATCGTTAACGAGCCCGAGCAGGGTATTGCCCGCGGTCCTTATTTTCTCGGAATATTCGAGTATCTTTTCGTCCCTGCATTCCCGCAGTATCATCTCGTTCATACCGAGCACCGCGTTGATAGGCGTGCGTATCTCATGCGACATATTGGCAAGGAACGCGCTTTTCGCCTTGTTGGCTGCCTCCGCCTGCTCTGTCATCTGCTCAAGGTCGTTCGTGACGGCGTGCAGGAAGGTCATTACTCTGTGCTCGAGCGGGACCATAACATCGTCGTTCTGCGCTTTTGAATAAGGCGGCATCATATTCTGCAATATAGACTTGTCTTTTTCGCCCTCGCGGAAGCCTACCGCCACCAGAGCCGTGTGCAGGTCGCCGCCCCTGCCGCCGAAGCGGTATATCTCGGAATTGCCGTGGATAAACGCCATTTCGGAGTTTATGCTGCGGTAATAGTCTATCTCCTTCTGCTCGTCCTCCTTGAGAAACAGCATACGGTTTATGCACACAATGAGGAACAAGCCCTGCGGACAGAATTTCCCGAGCTCTGCGCTGTCATTGTATGTATCGCCGAGTATCTTGTCCTGAGCACCGTAGGTGAAGCGTATCTTTGACCCGCGCTCCACCGGCGCGCCGAACAGCAGCGTACCGTTTTTGTAGCTGTTGTAGGGCACACGGCCGACGTCCAGCCCCTTATCGTTTATAGCGAGCGGGAATTCGCAGATGTTCGGCACATTTACCATACCTCGCGAGCCGTCGAGCCCGAGGTAGGTCTTGTATATATCCGCGGCGGGCTTGCCGTCTATCTCTGTTATCAGAAAATCGTTCTCGCTGTCGGTGACGGTCATGGTCTTGCCGACGGGTGTCCAGCCGTAGTTGTATGACACTCTGATATGCAGGTCTTTTCCGTGGAATGCCGCCGCTATGAGCGAATACTCGTAAATGCCGTTCTCATCGAAGATGTAGCTGACGGGCTTATTGGTGAAGAAGTTGTTGAGGCTCGATGTCACGCCGAAAAAGGGGACATCCTCGAGCCCCTTGTCCGCCGTTTTCAGCAGTATGTTGACATGGCCGGAGATGCAGGTGGCGAATATCCCCACAGCCTTCAGCTCCGGTATCCCGGTGAGTATCTCATTAAGTCTGTTGGCGGTGCGGATATCCTCGGAGGGCTCCATTATCCCCGTGAACGGCAGCCGTATCAGGGTAAAGGCCGTGTTCTCGAAGAACAGGAACGTAAGAATGGTATTGTTGGTCTGGCCTATGCCCATCATTGAATTGAAGTCGTCGTGATGATTGATGCCGACTATCTGAGTCTTGGGAATGATCCGTTTCACGGCGTCGGTCTTTTCGGTGATGATATCCTTGTTCCAGTTCTGTTCGAGCATGAACAAAAGCACCTGCGCGCTGTTACGGTAGGCGGGAAGCTCGGACACCATTGCAAGAACGCTTTCAAAGCGCTCTGACGTAATATCCGACAGATGATAGGATTTCTGTATCATAATCACCACTCCATTGATCAACTGTATAACATTTTACCATATTTTTTATCTGTTTTCAAGTGTTTTTGTGAAAAATATTACAATCTTACGAAAAGATCCTGCGGGAAAGCGTATAACAGACTGTTCTTTAAGGCTGCTTTAAGGCAGGTTTGATATAATAATGATATAGTATATAAAAAGGTGGGTGTGAAAATGAAGATACTGATAGTTGAAGACGAGACTCGTCTTGCCGACGCACTCGTGCAGATATTCACAAGGAACAAAATGATCGCCGACGCATCTTACAACGGCATCGACGGCCTCGATAACGCGCTTTCGGGAATATACGACGTTATCGTGCTGGACATAATGCTCCCGGGAATGAACGGTATCGAAGTCCTCCGCGAGCTTCGCAAGGAGGGCATAAAAACCCCCGTGATACTGCTCACCGCGAAGGACGAGGTTTCCGACAAGGTAAAGGGGCTCGACAGCGGGGCGGACGATTACCTCACAAAGCCATTCGCGACCGAGGAGCTCCTCGCCCGGGTACGGGCTCTCGGAAGGCGCAGCGCCTCGGAGCTCATCTGCAGCGACACGCTGACATTCAGCGACGTCTCGCTCGACCTTTCGACATACACCCTCTCCTGCGGGAACAATTCCGTCAAGCTCGGGCTTAAGGAATTTACCATAATGGAGATGCTCCTGCGCGGCGGCAGCAGAGTTCTCACAAAGGAGAACCTGCTCGTCAAGGTCTGGGGCTACGAGTCCGACGCGGAGTATAACAATGTCGAAGTGTATATATCCTTCCTCCGCAAAAAGCTCGGCTATATCAGATCGAGCGTTTCGATAAAGACGCTGCGCGGTGTGGGCTACAGTCTGGAAACGAAATGAGGTGCCGCGTATGATAAGAAAACTGCGGATACGCATTACCGTTGTGATAATGACAGGCCTTACGATACTGATAACGGCCGTGGTCTCCGGGATCTATATATTTATGCAGCATTCCGAGGCGGAAGAGACGGATGCCGCCGTAAATTTCGCGCTGAATGCGGTATCGTCCGACGACCCCGCCTCAAAGACGCAGGAAAAGGACGCAAAGCCGCAGCCCCCCGAGGCTTCCGACACATCAAAACGAAACACACCCGGCTCCACGCGCGAACGTATGAAAAATCAGTCGTCGCGAAGCTGGATATCCGTGCTGATATCGTCGGAGGGCAAGACCAAGGAAATAAGCTACAGCAGCCCTTACAGCAAGCCGGACAGCGATGAGGAGATAAGCGAGGCCGCAGAAAGCATAGCGGCGGGGAGCGCCGGTGACGGCTATATACGCCTGTCGGACGTGTCTTACCGGTATTTCGTCAAAAAGACCGGCGCAAGAACGCGCGTGATATTCATTGACCGCACCAATCAGCTCGAGACGCTGCAGCGGCTGCTGTTCATACTTATCGCCGTGGGACTGGGTACGCTCATCATACTTTTCCCGATAAGCGTGATGATATCCGGCTGGATAGCAAAGCCTATCTCAAAGGCGTGGAGCGAGCAGAAGGAATTTTTCGCGAATGCCTCCCACGAGCTCAAAACTCCGCTCACGGTGATCTCGGCAAATCTCGACGTGATAACCTCCGAGCCCGAGAGGACGGTCGCGGAGCAGGAAAAGTGGTTTGAATACATCGGCGCCGAGACGGTGAAAATGTCGAAGCTGATAAATCAGATGCTCTATCTCTCGAAGGACGACAGGGAGGAGACCGAAATGCTCATGTCGGAATTCAACGCCTCCGAGACGTTCGAGGGCGTGTGCCTTTCCATAGAAGCGCTCGCGTTTGAGAAAGGCCACCCGGTCGTGACTGACATAGAGCCGGATATCATCGTAAAAGGCGATAAGGAGATGCTCACTCGCCTCGCGAATATCCTTATCGACAACGCGATATCGCATTCCGTCGGGGAAGGGGACATCACAGTCTCGTTTTGCCGCAGGAAGGGGAGAAATATCCTCACCGTCTCCAATCACGGGGAATATATCCCGCCGGAGGAGCTTTCGAGGCTGTTTGACCGCTTTTACAGGACTGACAAGTCGCGCACTTCTTCGACGGGAGGCTTCGGGCTCGGGCTTTCGATAGCAAAGGCGATAGCCGACAGGCACAAGGGTACGCTCACCGCGTCGTCGTCCGCGGACGGGCTGACGACATTTACATTCACATGGAACGACAGATAAAAGATCCGCTTTCCGGGAAATTTCCGGGGAGCGGATATTTTTTCATCCGAATACAGACACATCTGTTTCTTCTCCCGCCGAATGGGGAGGAAGAAACAGAAATAAAGATAGTGTTAAAGACTATTTTAAGAGACTTGTGCTATTATAAACACATGGAAATAAAAATATTTCCAAAAAAACAAAACGAAAGGAAAGTGTTCACTATGAGAAGATCTTTTAAAGCGGCAGCCTGCCTTTGCGCTGCTGTCCTGTCTCTGTCCGCGTTATCCGCGGTAAGCTTCGCCGATGAGACGGCTGCGGAAAAGCCCGCTGTCACTGCCGAGGCGGAGAAGAAAGCCCCGAAGGCAAGGAATGTCAAGTACGGAAAGGTAACGGCCGTGAATGGCAGCGATATCACCGTAGCGCTCGGAGAGTACGCTGCAAAGCAGACCGATACCGACAAGACCGAAAAAGCCGACAAGACCGATGACACTGCCGCGAAGAAGGAAAAGCCCGCGTCAAAGCCGGAGAAAAAGACCTCCGACAGCACGGCAACGGAAGCTGCGGACAACACCTCCGACAATACGACGGACAGCACCGAGAAGAAGGCTTCCGGCAAGCACGGCAAAAAGGGCGGCAGGAAGGGTGAATTCACCGAGAACGGCAGCACTCTTACCGTAACGATCACCGACGGCATCACGCTGAAAAAGAGCGGCAAGGCCGTTACGACAGCCGATATCGCGGTAGGTGATATCCTCACTCTCGAGTACAATGACAGCGATGAGCTCGTCGGCGTAAAGGTAAAGGGTGAAAAGTCCGAAAAGTCCGACAAGACCGGAAAATCCGGAAAGTCCGGGTCCGAAAGCGGCACCAAGCAGAAGGGCTCGCGCAAGGGAAAGAAAACCTCCGACACCGATCAGACAGTGACCGCGTGAGAAAATGAAGAGAGACCCTGCCGGAAGGCGGGGCCTTTCTTCTTTGCGATCGGCCGGATATCTCATCATAAGATCAAGCGCGCAGCGCAGCCACAACTATTCATTATTCATTATTTCTCCCGGGGGATAGTGAAGAGTGAAGAATGAATAATGAATAGTGAATAATTGTGGTTGTGCTGCGCGCTGTTTATATAAATTGCCCCCGCCGTGACTGCTGTCAGCCACAGGCGGGGGGAAGAATTTATAATGTAACGACCAGAAGCTTTGTTCCGTTCTGAGCGAGTATCGCGTTCGCGCAGTTATCGGAGCTGATGTAAAGCGTGTCGGCAGGGAAGCTTCCCTTGAACACCTTTACCGCGATATTGGTCTTCTTGTTCGTCGGGTCGAGCGCCGCGCACTTGTAAGCGTAGGTCTTGGTATCGGTTATCGTCACGACGCGCAGCGTGAGCTTCTTAGAACCCGCGATAACGCCGTCCTTCGTGACCGACAGCGCCGCGTATGAGAGCACGTTCCCGTCATCGTCGGAGTACAGCCCTGTCGTGCTTACCGCACCGGCTACCGTGCTGCTGCCGTTCACATACAGGCCGGACTTCGCCGTGAGCTTGCCGAGAATGGTGCTGCCGTCAAGCATTGTTACGCCGGTCGAGGTGATATTGCCCGTTATCGTGCAGTTTACCAGCTCGAGCGCGCCGGCAGCCTTGACGCTGCCCTTTGTTATGAACACATTACGGAGCGTGGTCACGCCGGTCTTGGAGGACGCGGTTATCGCTCCCGTATATGTGGGCACTGTATCGCCGCCGTTTATCGTGAGGTTCCCCTTTGCTGTTATCGCGCCGACCGACTTGCAGTTTTCAAGTGTGAGGTCGCTTACCGCGGTTATCTTGCCGGAGACTGCCGAGCCGGATATCACCGTTGAAGCGTTCTTTTCGGAGAGCGTCAGAGCGCCGTTTATAGTGCAGTCGGCGATCGCTGCGTGTCCGGTGACTTTAACCGCGCCGAGAACGCTGTTTTCTGCCGTGAAGTCTTTCTTCGCCGTTACGGAAACGTTTTTCTTGCCGTTGGTGAGAGTGATGTTTTCAAGCGTAAGGCTGTTCTTCGCGGTGAGCGAGGTGCTCTTAAGGGTAAGCGTCACAGCCTTGTCGGCGGTTATCGTTATCGGAACGTCCGGGAGCGTGAATGTCTTTGTCTCGGTGACATCGCCGTTAAGCCTGATTACATAGGAATCGAGCGCGGTACCGCTCCTTACCGCATTGGTTATTACCGCGACCGCGTCCCTGACGGTGGAGAGTCCCGAGCTTGTTCCGAGCTCTATCACGTTCCCGTCGAGCTTTGCGTTCACCGTTACCGCAAACGAAGTCGTCTTTCCGTCAAATGCTACGGTAACTGTCTTTACTCCCGCGGTGGTCATATCAACGGCACTTATCATTTCCGCCGTAACGTCGATATACTCCGTGCGGCCGTCCATATATGTCACCTTGAGCTGTGCTCCTGTGATGTCGAACGTATCGCCAACGGTGTAGGTCGTCTTTGTCGGGAGGGAATACATCGAGATCGCCGAAACTCCCGCCTGTACCGATGTACCGCCTACCGTGGCGGTCGCGACGGACGAGCCGTTTATGTACAGCGTGTAGGTCTCATTGCTGCTGAGAGTATCGGACGCGTAAACTATGTGGCTCGCGGCCTTCAGAGCGGTGGTCGAATAGACGGTATTCCCGGAGCTGTCCTTTATCACTATCGAGGCGCCCGACGGAATGCTTATCGCAGTACCGGTCTGACCTCCGGGCTGTCCGCCTCCCCCGGGGAAGTCACCGCCGCCGGGCTGACCGCCGCCTCCGCCGGGGAAGTCTCCGCCTCCGGGCTGACCGCCGCTGCCGGGTTCACCGCCGGGCTGGCCTCCGCCCATACCGCCCTGACCGAACGAGATATAGTCGCCCGTTGTGGGAACTGCCGCCATACCGCTCGTGCCGATACCGACAACAGTGCCGCCGGTAAAGACGAACTTGTTGTTGCTGTCGCCGTAGTCAAGCGCGGCGTTATCGTTCTGCGCGGAGCCGAATACCTCGGTATAGCCGCCGTAGATATTAAGGTCGCCGTTGGAATCGAGACCGTCGCCGCCCGCGTTCACGAACCATTTGCCGCCATATACGTTCAGAAGGAACGCGAAGTTGCTGAGGTCGCTGTTCGCGGCGTTCACGCCGTCTTCGCTCGTGGTTATCGTGCCGCTGCCGGAATAGAAGTTTATCACGGCGCCCTCGATGCCCTCATACGCGTTGGTTATATTGATGACCGGCCCCGCGGAGCTGCCCTGCTCGCCGATATTCAGATAATAGTCGGAGTGTATGCCGTCGTCGCCCGCGGAGATGTTCACGGTGCCGCCGGTAATGCCGATGGTGTTCATATTTGCGGTCGTTCCGTTGAGGTGTATGGCGTCGTCGGAGGAATCTATAGTCAGAGTGCCGCCGGAGACCGTTATATAGCCGTCGGACTTGACGCCCTTTGCTGCCGCCTCGGAAGAAGCATTGGCAGCGCCGCCGCCCGCCGAGATATCCAGCGTGCCCGCGGTCATTGTGAAGCCGCCGTCTGCCTGAACGCCCTCATCGGCGCTGATAACGGTGGTATTGCCGCCGTTCACGGTGACGGAGCCGTCGCCCTGTATGCCGTCCTCGCCCGCGTTTATGGTGATAGTACCGCCGTTTACGATGACTGCACCCAGGGACGTTGTGTCATCATCGTCCGGGGAAGCCTTGAGGCCGTCCTCCAGCGCGGTGAGGTTCACATTTCCGCCGTTCACGGTAAGAGTCCCGTCGCAGGCGAGAGCGTTTTTCTTTGCCGTGATGTTGAGCGTGAAGGTGTCTGCCGCGGAGCTCCCGATAACTACTTGTGCCTCCGCGCCGCCCTTGAGACCGTTCTTGCAGGCCGAGCCGTCAAGCGTGAGCGTGCCTGTTCCCGTAACGGTAAGCGCTGCGCCTGACTTTACCTTGATAGCCGCGCCCTCGAACGCGTCGGCGACCTCTGCGACCTCGGAGGTCTCGTTTGCGGGATCCTCGGCATTCACGATAACGTTCGTTCCCTCAACGACTATGACCGCCTCGGAGCCCTTGTTCACCGAGATAGGGGCTGTGGTGGAGGAGGTGAGCGTAAGGCCGGACAGAACGAGCGTAACGCCTGTCGTTCCCTTTTTAACCTTGACGCTGCCCTCGGAGCACGAACCCGTGAGCTTGTATGTACCTGCGGCGTTTACAGTCAGCTCGGTGCCTTCGATCTTTACGCCTGTATCGTTCTCGGAGCTTATCGCGTTGTCGGTGAACGTTATGACGTTATCGTATTCGCTTATCGTTTCGGTATCGCTTACCGCCGCTTCATCGGTAAATACCGTTTCGGCTTCGGCGTATGCCTGTACGCTTGCATACGGTACGAGAAGCGCTGCGAGAAGTAATGCGGTCGTTGTTTTTTTAGTTACAGATGTCATGATAGACCCTCCTTTATTTTTGCTGTTGACCGTATTATAACGCCGCAACCTTAAAATAACCTAAAAAGAAAAAATTTTTTTCGGATAACTTACAAAAACCAATGAGACCTTTGAGTCCCGTCACGATTCTGATATGCGGCGAAGCCAAAGCAGGACGCTTTGAGTTCGTCCCCGGACGCCGCAGGAGGCGGCGATAAAAGGACGAACAACGCTCCACAACTATTCATTATTCACTATTCACTCTTCACCGTTCATTACTTCTTCCTGTGTCGGTGAATAGTGAAAAAAAATAATGAATAGTGAAATAGTTGTGGGTGCGCTGCGCGCTTGATTTTAAAGTAAGTTATCCGCAAAAAAACCGGGGGTATCATTCCCCCGGCTTTTGTGCCGCTTTTATTCTATCCAATAGGCTCTCCCGTCCTTGCGCGCGGCAGCCTTCGGCGGTTCCCCGTCGATATAGCCGACCGCGCAGTGCCCGATGCCCTCCCAGTTCCCCTCGATGCCGAGGTCGGTGAGCAGCTTTTTATACTCGGGGAGCTCGAATTCCTCTTTGGCGCGGTGTATCCAGATGCTCCCGAGACCGAGCGAGTGCGCAGCGAGCATAAGATTTCCCATAACAAGGCTGCCGTCGTAGATACCCGTGCTGCAGTCCCTGCTGCCGAGCACGACAAGTATCGCGGGTGCGCCGTAGAACGGGTCGAAGCCCTCTTCCCAGCCGCCTATCTTCCTGTTGTCGTCCGAAAGCTTATCGCGCAGCTTTTTATCCGTTACCGCGATGACTATCGCGCCCTGCAGTCCGCGTCCGTTCGCGGCGTACAGTCCCGCCTCGACTATCCGGTCAAGATCGGATTTTTCGGGCATATCGGGCTTGAATTTCCGAATGCTGCGGCGTTCTTCCATTGCTTTTATAATGTCGTTCATTTTCGTTATCCTCCTGTAATGTTGTTATTCGGTAGGCTGTGTCGGGTCGGAAAATAAGATCGCGATCACTTTATCGAAAGCGTCCTCGTAGCTTTCTTCCCCGAGGAAGTAATCGAGCATTCCGTTCGTAAGCGCGGAGACCAGCATATCCTCGGGGTATTCGGGCGTTCTCGGCTCAAACGTCATAGCGCAGGAGTAATACAGCTTCATCGCCTTTTCGTCGGCGAACGAGGAGGCCTCCTTTATCCCGGCAATGTAGTTTTCGTCGCCGCAGAGCTTACTCATTACCGTGATATTGTTCGGCATAGCGAGCTTGAACTGTCTGCCGATAGTCTCCTGTGTCGCGTTGTCGCAGATGATGCGCTTTATCACCTTTCCGGCAAGCTCCTTGTTCCTGCACGTCTTCGATACGCAGAAGTAAAGTCCGCCCCAGCTGTATTCGACCGGAGGTGCGCAGACTGCCCACTCGCCGCTCTCATAGATCTGATCGCCCGTTCCCCAGAGCGGCATAAAGTCGCCGAATGTGGTGCCGTCGGCGGTATGCTCCTTCATCCAGTCGCCGTACCACGCGCCGCACTGCGGTGTGCAGCCGCTGTCGGTAAGCCGCTTTGCGAGGTCGAGCCAGTCCTGCAGGTCAAAGCTCAGCGTCTTGCTGTCGGTATCCACAAACACGTCGTCCTCGGCGTTCTGTATGAACGCGCGGAGAAGCGTGTCGGTGTCGGGCACCATATAGTACCCGCTGTCCTTCATTTTTTTCGCTACCGCCTCGAAATTGTCCCAGCCCTTTATCATCTCACCGACCTCATACGGGTCGTCGGTGCCGAGGACTTTACGCGCGATATCCTTTCTGTAAACGAACCCGCCGGGGGTGATGAGAGGCGCGAATGCCGCCATTTTTCCGTCGTAGTTGAGGGCGAAGCGCTTCGTATATACGAACATATTTCTCGTGTCTTCGGCGGTCAGGCCGAGCTCCTCGTCCGTCAGAGCGTAGTCGATGAAGTACGGGAGATCCGAAGGCTCGAGCACGAATATATCGGGCGTCGCGTATTCGCCGTAGCCCTGCCCATAGACCGCCTTTGTCAGATAATCGAGATATTCGGCTTTTTCGGGGAAGGAGCTGTTTATCTCGAACTCGGCGATGTCGTTCGCGTAGGAGATAAGGAGGGCCGCGTCACCGTAAGACCACATCGCGACGGAGAGATTGCCCTCGGGGTCGTCCGGCGAGGAAAGCGTGCTCATATCCCACGTTCCCGCGGTGATATCCATGTAGGGGTAAGTACCGCATACGACATCGAGGTCGAGGCTCGGGTATCTGCTGAAGCCGACAATGCCGCCCGTCCATAAGCTCAGCCTGTCGTAATCGATGTTATCGCTGAAATAGTCGAGCGGGAGCGATTCAGCCGTGAGCGCGTGGTCGCTTATCGCCACGCCGCCGAGCGTGCTGTTGCCGTGGTAGTAGAACACCGCATAGCGCACATTGTCGCCGGTGAGCCCAAGTCCGGTAAGCTTCTTTTCAAGCCCGTTGCCCTGCGCGGAGATATCCTCGCCGGTGAACCAGCCGGTAATGCTTTCGGGCTCCTGATCCTGCCATGTATAGGCGCCGCCCGGCTCGTAGCTGACTATGCCTTCTGCGTCAACGGTGAATATTATCCGGAACGGGTCTTTCAGCGCGGGCTTATTGCCGCTCTCGGCCTCGTATTCCATATACGCGCCGTAGATCTCCTTCGCCTGAACGTTGTATTCGTCGAGCCTTGCAAGCAGCTCGTCGGACAGGCCGTCTGTCAGAGTCATATATCCTGTCTGACCGATCGCGGCTTCATACAGCTCTATCGAGCCGCCCGCTTCGGGGTAGGTACCCACCGGGTGACCATAGTAA
>JAFTAG010000312.1 GCA_017458655.1 Ruminiclostridium sp.
ATCGTATGTGGTGATATCGCCTATACCGATCCTGCTGATATTGCCGTCTATCTTCTCCGCCTCGTCAAAGGCGATATAGGTAAAGATCCGATAGCACTCAATATTCTGCTCAAGCAGCAGGTCGATCGTCAGCCTCATTTCAGATGCTTCTTTTTCAGCTGCTGTTTTTGCGGTCGTAGTTGATGCTGTAACTTCCGCAGTTGTCGTACCTGCGTAGGTAGTTGTGACCTCGGCTGTAATAGTCGTTGTAGTCACTTCTTCCGTGACAGGCGAAGTCTCCGCGGGCGTTCCCGTGCTGCAGCCCGAAAGGAGCAGGGCGACGCAGAGTGTTAATGCTGTAAGAGCTTTTGTGTGTTTCATAATTTCCTCCGAACGTTCAAACGTTCATTAGTCGGTCTGAACAGCTGCTATCTTCTCAAACTCCGGATTGTCGAATATCAGCATAGGCAGCCGCCATTCTCCGTTTTCCTTCACTGCCCTGAACTGCATCTGCTCGTGATGAGGTGTCCAATAGTCACGGTCGGTATTGCTGAAATCGAATAGTTCCCAATCTATATAGTGCCAGTTGAATGTTATCGTTTCGTCGTCGCTGTCAACTATCTCGATGTATGTCCTGCCCTTGAACGGGTCGGTGTTCCAAGTTATGCCTGTGTTCCACTCCACAAACATCTCACCGTTATCCTCGTTGTATCTCGGCGAACCGTCTCTTTTTTCAAGCCACTTCCGAGCACATTCTATGGTAAAGGTATCTTTCATAAAGGATTCTATATCGCTCACAGAGCCGAAATACGGAGAAGAGAGCTTAAAAATGTCGCCCGTAGAATATGCCTCGTTTTCGTCCTTATCTTCCCAGACTATTTCATCGAAGATGTTCAATGTCCCGATATGGAACGCGATATTGTCGCGGTTCATAAGCTGCACTATCATCTGTTCCGCAAAGTCCGACTGACCGCAGCTCTTTATCTCGTCGATATGTTCAAGCGCTTCTTCGTATGTGTAAAGCTCCCGCCAGCTTTCGGGCTTGATGAAACCGGGGAGCTCCCAGTTGTCGAGCGAGCGGCTTTTATATTCGGGAGAAGTAGCCTTCGCGTCGGGATCTTCAACAAATTCAAATATGCTCTTTTCAATACCGTTCTCGTCAAATGCTTTTTTTATTGCATCAAGAGTATCAGTAGACGCAGATGTTTTCAGCCAATATGGACACATTCTTACATTAGCGTCTGCTTGTTCTTTTTCAAGTCCGACATCATAGACCGCGGTAGCGGAAATCGGCTTGATACTGTCATAATTCGCCCACAGCAATTCAACAGCTTTTCGGTAAGCCGTGAATGCTGTATTCTTCATAAATAGTGTGACATTGTCCGCATCCGAATCGCAGAAAAGATAATCGTCATTTAACCTGTAACAGCTTACCAGCGGTTTATCCTCGAATATGTGATACAGCTTCGTTTGCGGAAGCTCCCTCAGCATAAAATTCAAAAGCATATCGCCGTCTGCATACGGTTCGAGCAGTTCAGCCGCGTCGAAAAGTTCATCTTTGGTACGTAGTGTCGCCATAAATTCCGCGTTCGGTGCGGAGCATACCGATATATACGCCTCGCTGTCCGCGGCGAAAATCAAATCAAACTGTGATCGAACAACCTCGTCCGCTTGCTCATTGTTACGATACTCGGTCCATACGCCGAAGGTCTTCGTTACTTCACCAGTCGGTGCTTTGAGCGTTATTTCGGGCTTTGGTTCGGCAGTCGTTGTGATCTCAATTGTTGTAGTTGCGACGGCAGTTGTGATCTCGGCTGTCGGCGTTTCATGTGTAGCCGTTGTCACTGCGGACTTGTCCGTGTTGCAGCCCGACAATACTATAACAGCCGACATTGCGGCTGCAAGAAATTTCCTGTATTTCATATTCCCGACCTCCCGAAAACAGTCTCTATATATAAAGACGAAAAAAGGGGGCAAAAAGTTACATTATTTTTAGAAAAATTTATCATTTTCGGAAAATTCGGCGTTTTGCACTAAAAAAATTGTGCGGAATGACGGAGCTGTTTTTCCGAAAAATCGGGGCGAAGGGCGTTTTTGTGGGAAATGTACATATCGGCGGGCAAAATGCCCACAGGTCATTCCGGGGTCAAAAATATACTATTTATAATAATAGGCGTGATTATCCGTTTTGGTGCCGAAAAAGGGCTTTGTAGTATGCCGATAGGGTATGCGGAGCTCCCGGAAGCGAGAAAAATTGGAAATTATTCGGATATTTTTATCACAAATTGGCTTCATTACTGTAACTTTCTATGTTAAGTATTGATAAACGTGATAAAATTGTTGTGCAGATTAAACAAAAGAGTAAAAAAATGGTTGACTATGTGTTTAAATAGTGATAGAATAAAATAGAGTAAAACCGTATGAAGGGGGGTACTATGCCTGTCGCACGGTAAGACCGCGTTAAAGCGACAGACCGAATATGAGATCTCTTGTGGATAACTGCAACCCCAAAAAGTTAATTTTGACCATTTTAAGTGTAATATTGAGCGTAATGACATTAACTACGGTCATTTCGGCTTCAAATATGAACGGCCTCGGAGTATCTTCGGACAGAGTGGCTCCCGGCGATACGTTCACGGTATATGTGGATGTCCCGCCTTCCGCGAACGCCGATACCGCATATATAAAAGTGGAGTTTGACGCCTCGGCCTTCGAGGTGGTCTCATGGTCGCCCGCGATGTCCGGCGCCGTTACCAACAGCGGGGACGGCTTCTTCGTGCTCACCGCCGCGAACGCTTTCCGCGATATCGCCCTCGGGAGCGGTTATCGGGCTGAGGCCGTGATCTCGGTAAGATACGGCGCAGCACGCGGTACATACTCGTTCAGACTTACAGAGCACTCGATCTCGTATATAAGCGACGACGGTATAGATTATGTCGAGGTGTGGCAGCCCGCCGTAACGGAGGTGGCTGTCAGCATCGGCGACCGTTCCGCGTCCGACACGACCGCAGCGAGCACCTCGTCCTCCGCGGCCGCTCCCGGAGCCGTCACCTCCCGAATCACTCCCTCATGGGACGACGACGACACGACAAGTGTCACACGGGTGACTACATCATACAATTACAATTACAACACGCCGACAGTCGCCACACAGTATATCTATACCTCCCGCCTGACACAGCCCGCACCGGGTGTTTCCTACACTCAGCCGACGGTCGATATACCGGCGGACACCCTATCTCCGACGGACGGCTATGACGCCGACACCACACAGGTGCCGACATATACGGCTCCCTCCGGTGACGGAGAGATCGAGCTTTTTGATGAGACTGCGGAGCTCGACACATATCTTGTCGCCGAAACGGAAAGATCGGCGGCTTCCACAAAAAACAACGACGCGGCGGAGATACCGGTAACGGAGATAGAGCTCCGCTCGAAGCTGAACGGGCTCACATCGGGCAAGACCGTTATTTCAACACAAAGAGAGTTCTTCGGCGGCAGCGTGGATATCCTGCTGTCAAACACAGATTCCTCCGAAACATACGCGAGATCGGCGCTGAAGTCGCTCGGGCTGAGCGGCAGCGCCTACTACGCGTTTGATATAAGCATTTCCGATATGGCTTCCGACGGGCAGATACATTCGCTCCCGGGCGGCTATATCGACTTCTGGGTGCCGGTGCCCCGGTCGCTCTCGGGCGGCGGGTACACTCTTCGTGTTTATCACATCGAAAACGGCAGACCCACGCTCGTCTCGGCAAACGCGGCGGCCGACGGCGGAACTCGCATTTACTTCCGCGCTTATGAATTTTCTCCGTATATGATCGTAGGGATAACGAATGGTACGGAGAGCATGGTAGTACCGTCAAATACCGTTCCCGCGGCGGGAAACGACGGCGCGCGCAATCCTCATACCGGCACGGCGGCGGCGATATTGCTTCCCGCGGCATTCGGAGGCTGTTTCGTGCTTTTGAGGAGGAATAAGGGCAGGAAGAGATCAGGCCGCAGAAAATGACAGAAAGGAATGTGTCAAATAGTGAAGAAAAAGAGGATAATTTCGGCAATAGTAGCTGTTGCCGCCGCATTGTGCGGATTCATTTCATTCGGCGGGTCGGGGTATGCTCCCGGTATCTGTATCGACGCGGGCGCGGAGGAAGCTCCGGCGGGGGGCATCAGCGTTTCGCAGGCAAAGGTGCAGTATAACGGGCAGTTCGATGTCATCATCACCGTACCGCCTAAAAATCTGCGCGCGGACACCGTGGAAATGCGTATCAGATACGACCCGGACGTGTTTGAGATCGTGTCGTGGAACCCCGTGCTCAGCGGCTCTATGAGCAGCTATGACAACACGGAGGGCGTTGCGACACTCGTTTACGCGAGCAGCAGCGCTGTGGTCGAGCTCAAAAACGGGCTGGAGTACAAAGCAACGATGCGGGCGAAGAACAAGAACGCCGACGGCGTGCACACCATAACACTGTCGCGGCACATAGTCAGCAACTATGACCTCGGCTACAAGTGGGTGCCCGCGGCAAAAACGGTCGATGTAAAGATCACCCATGAGCTGACGACGCTGAGCGGTGTTATCACGTCCAACGGGGTGGGAGGCACGGCGGCCGTGACGCTTACCGACAAGGACGGTATCACCGTAAGCACGACGGTCACGCTGACGCTCGCGGATGCGGAAAAAAACACCTATAAAGGAACATATTCGTTCTCCGGAGTAGAGGTCGGCGGGACATATACTCTCGAGGCAAAGGTCGATGGCGGCGAGACTCACACCGTTGAGATAATACCGTCGGGAGCATCGACGAAGGATCTCGCGGTGAACAGGCTCGGAGACGTTGACAGCGACGGTGAAGTCACCGCGCTCGACGCGACACAAATATTGAGGTATCTTGCGGGAATGACCTCTGAAATAAAGGGCAAGGACGGAGTGGTGAACGAATATCTCCTGTCGGTGGCGCACGTCAACAAGGCGGGCACGTTCAGCGTTCTGGACGCGACGCAGATACTGCGTTATGTCGCGAAGAAGACCTCGGTGTTGGGTACAAATTAAGCATTCAGGGATGAATGTTATTTATCATTGAAAGGATGGATCATCATGAAGAAAAGAAGAATTATGGCAACAATTACGGCTATGGCTATAGC
>JAFTAG010000313.1 GCA_017458655.1 Ruminiclostridium sp.
CTGTGCATCCCGAAGTTTGACGGCGATTTTGTCATAAAGGCTATCAAGGAGCTCGTCAAGATCGATCGGGACTGGATCCCCACGGAAAAGGACACCTCGCTCTACATTCGTCCGTTCGTATTCGCCGTTGACCACCATGTCGGCGTTCACCCCGCAAAGCACCTCATCTTCGCTGTTATCCTCTCACCCGTGGGTGCATACTACGAGAAGGGTATCGAGCCCGTGAAGATCTTCGTTGAGCAGAAGTACGTCCGCGCGGTCATCGGCGGTACGGGCTTCACAAAGGCGGGCGCCAACTACGCTATCTCCCTTAAGGGTCAGGAGGAGGCTGCCGAGCAGGGCTACGAGCAGACGCTCTGGCTGGACGGCGTTGAGAGAAAGTATGTCGAGGAGGTCGGCTCGATGAACGTTATGTTCGTTCTCGGCGACGAGGTGGTGACTCCCGAGCTTCGCGGCTCTATCCTCGGCGGTATCACGAGAATGTCCATGGTAGAGCTCCTTAAGGCGAAGGGCTACAAGGTCTCCGAGAGACTGCTCTCTATCGACGAGATAGTTGAGGCTTACAATAAGGGCGAGCTCAGAGAAGCCTTCGGTACCGGTACGGCTGCCGTTATCTCGCCTATCGGTGAGCTCAAATACGGCGACCTCGTGATGAAGATAAACGACGGCAAGATAGGTCCGATCTCGCAGATGCTGTACGATACGCTCACAGGCATCCAGTGGGGTCGCATACCCGACGAGTTCGGCTGGACTCAGGTCGTTGAATGATGACGGGAAAGATAAGAATATTTTCGGCAGTGACAGCGGCTTTTGCCGTTGTCATTGTTCTATGCGGGTGCAATACCTCCGAGCCCGCCCGTGACGGGAGCTACGCGGCAAACGCCGTTATCGACGACGAGAGCGTCCGCCTCTCGAAAGAGGATTACAGGCAGCGGCTGCTGGACAGCTTCACGGAATGGTCGCAGGAGAACGTTTATATCGCGCTGGCGCTGGCCGGCGAGGAAGACCACGATATGGCGGAGATACCCGGCCGCGCGGACAAGGCAAATGCCGCGCTCGACGGCTTCAACGAATTTCTGCCGCCGCGGGAGCTCGACAAGCTCCACAACAATATCCTGCTGAACATCGACATCGAGCGAAAGTGGCTGGCCGCCGCGGTAAAAGCTGCCGAAGCGGATAAAAACGGCGACAGCGCGGGATTTGACGAGGCTGTCGCGGAGGTGGAGAAATACGGCGCGGGGTCGAAATTCCCGACGACCGTGCTCGATATACTGAAAGCTTTGAAGGAATAACAGGGAGAAATACGCTATGAAGATAAAAAAGACAGCGGCGGTGCTGCTTTCGGCTTTGCTGCTCGCGGGCTGCAAGGGCGCGGAGACCGCGGATATACCGCAGCCCGCCGATACTGCGGAGAGCGTTGATTTTACCACGACGACGGAAGCTCCGGCAGCCTCGGAAACTACGGCCACGACCACGACAACGGCCACAGACCCCGTTCCCGAGCCGGTAGAGGATATTTCCGGCGAGAATACGCAGACCGACGAGCCCGCCGAAACCACGGATATTTCCCGGGAGGCCGGCTCGTCTGCGGCCGGTATTTCCGCGGAAACAGCCGATGACACCGCGGTAACGACAATGGAACCGCCGGTCATAACAACGACTGCCGCTGCAACTACAACTACTGCCGCGGTAACGACCGCCGCACCCGTGACGACAACGACCGCAGTTGCAGCGACAACGACTACAACTGCCGCAGCGACAACTACCGCCGCACCCGTGACGACTGCGGCGAGAACAACGACCGCAGCCGCTCCCGAGGTGACGACTGCCGCCGACACGACTGCGGAAGCTCCGCAAACGCAGGTCTCCGCCGCGGAACAGGCGGCGCCCGCGGGCTCGGACAGCGGACGGCTGAAAGCATACGCCGACGCCCTCGGGTATATTGCCGACGGGGTCGATGATGCGCTTGACGATGCGGTTTTCGCTGCCAACACGGGAGAATACCCGGAAAGCATACAGGGCTTCGGGCAGACTTCGGCGCTGCTCGACGGTCTGAACGGGAGCTACTACACCTCCGATCCCGGAGTACCGCCCGAATTCACCGAAAAGCACGCGGCGTTCGCGTCGGCGGCGGGAGAGCTGAAAACCGCGTGTGACGAGGCCGTGGAGGCTCTTAAGCTGCTGTCGTCGGCAGCTACGGGGCTGGAAGTATATTTCGGCTACGACTCGCCCATAGACGATGCCGTCGGCAGGATATCCGATACCGCGTCGGACGTCGATACCGAGGACGAGGCATACGAAGAAGCCGTGAGCGGCTACGCGGACAGGGTCGATGACATAGTCTCGTCGCTCCGTGAAGCGGAGCTGTCGATCCCGGACAGTGCCGATGAAGTGCGTATGGTGCTTTCCGACTGGCAGCGCGCCGCGGCCGATCTCCATTATCTGAGCCCGCCGTCGGGCTTTGAGAGCCTGCACAGCGCTCTTTGCGGATATATCGACAGCGCTGTCAAGTACCTCACAGACTTCAGCAACGCGGTCATACGGTATCTCGGCGTTTTTTCCGACAAGGCCGATGACCTCCGCGACCGTTTCAAGGCCGCTTATGAGGATATTGCCTCGGAAATAGAGGGGTAAGAGCTGTTTGTTTTCGTCGGGTTGCGGCGAGTGCCCGCCGCTGTGCAGTGGCTTCTTTTCGCCCGCATGAAGAATTGTGCCGCTTTTCGGCATCTCTGCCGGCGTGGCGGCCTGCAAAAGGTGTAGAAAACTATTTGCGGGCGAAAAGAAACCACACTGCACCCCGGCGAAAAGAAAACGCACTGCACCCCGGCGGGTAAAAGTAACTGCAGCAATTCGGCGATAGCGATCCAAAAAGCTCCCCGAAACTAAAGGGGAGCTTTTATATTGACAATTTTCACCGAATGTGTTATAATAAATGCAATTTAAAAACCCGAAAGGAAACAACATCTATGCAGAACACAGAAAAAACAATGGACAAGCTCGTCGCGCTCTGTAAAGGCCGCGGCTTCATTTACCCCGGCAGCGAGATCTACGGCGGTCTCGCCAACACATGGGACTACGGCCCGCTCGGCGTAGAGCTCAAAAACAACATCAAGCGCGCATGGACAAAGAAGTTCGTGCAGGAGAACAAGTACAATGTCGGCCTCGACAGCGCTATTCTGATGAACCCGCAGACATGGGTGGCTTCCGGCCACATCGGCGGCTTCTCCGACCCCCTTATGGACTGCAAGGAGTGCAAGACCCGTCACCGCGCCGATAACCTTATCGAGGATTTCGACGGCACAAACGTTGCCGGCTGGTCGAACGAGCAGATGATGAGCTATATCCGCGACAAGGGCATCAAATGCCCCAACTGCGGCAAGGCCAACTTCACCGATATCAGACAGTTCAACCTTATGTTCAAGACGTTCCAGGGCGTTACCGAGGACAGCAAATCCGAGCTGTACCTGCGCCCCGAGACTGCGCAGGGCATTTTCGTGAACTTCGCGAACGTTCAGCGCACCACCCGCAAAAAGATACCCTTCGGCGTGGGGCAGGTCGGCAAATCCTTCCGCAACGAGATCACCCCCGGCAACTTCATTTTCCGCGTGCGGGAATTCGAGCAGATGGAGCTTGAATTCTTCTGCAAGCCCGGCACCGACCTCGACTGGTTCCTCTATTGGAAGAACTTCTGCAAGGACTGGCTGCTCTCGCTCGGCATAAAGGAGGAAAACCTACGTCTCCGCGACCACAGCCCCGAGGAGCTCTGCTTCTACTCAAAGGCTACCACCGATTTCGAGTATATGTTCCCGTTCGGCTGGGGCGAGCTGTGGGGAGTTGCCGACAGGACCGACTACGACCTCACACAGCACATCAAGACCAGCGGTCAGAAGCTCGAATACTTCGACCCCGAGACGAACGAAAAGTACGTTCCTTACGTTATCGAGCCGTCGCTCGGCGTTGAGAGACTGTTCCTCGCGCTCGTTACCGAAGCGTATGACGAGGAAGCGCTTGAAGACGGCACTACCCGCAACATCATGCACTTCCACCCGTTCCTTGCGCCGTTCAAGGCCGCAGTGCTCCCGCTTTCCAAGAAGCTGGCCGAACCCGCAGGCGCCATAGCCGATGAGCTGTGCAAGTATTTCCCGGTAGATTACGACGACACCGGCGCTATCGGTAAGCGTTACCGCCGCGAGGACGAGATCGGCACGCCGTTCTGCATCACCTACGATTTTGACAGCGAGAACGACAAGTGCGTGACTGTCCGCGAGCGCGACAGTATGCAGCAGGTGCGTATCCCGATAGATGATGTAAAGAAGTACATCGAAGAAAGAATTTTCTTCTGATCGGCTATGCCCACCCCTGCCCCCTCCCGAGGGAGGGGGTCATTCTTTTATGTGGGGGCTGCGCCCCCACGCCCCTTTTTGTCTGCGGCGGGCGGCATACCGACCCCGAGGGATATAAAAGACCCCGCCGACAGGCGGGGTCTTGATCTTACAGTTTGGAATATCCGAACGCGTTCACCAGTGCGTCTATTTTCTGTTTAGCCTTGCACATGGGGCATTCCGACGCGGAGTAGCTGTGATACTCGGGGATATCGGCGGGGGTAAAGATCGCATCTACCTTTATGCCGATGACCTCGTCGATAGCGCTGAACACTGCGGCTGTGCCGACGAGCTTACCGCTGTAGTAATCGAGGCAGCGGGCGAATCTTTCGATAGACCAACCGGTCGAAGCGGACGAGATGAGCAGGAGTATCTGCTTGTTCCAGATCTTCTTCTGTGCGTCATCGCGGAAGATCATCTGGCCGTTGGAGTTTATCTCGGGCGTGAGGATATCTATATCCTTGTCGAGGTTGACCGAGGAACGGTTGCCCTCCGCGAGCTCCTGTGCGAGAAACGCGCCGAGAGTTTCGGTTCCCTCGAGGCAGATTATTGTGTCGATCTGCGTATTGATATACTTGTCGGCAAGCATTTTTGCGGTCTCGCGCGCCATTTTGAAGCTTGTCTTGATCGAGTTCAGATCAACGTAATAGTCGATATGCGAGTGGTTTGTCGCGAAATGTCCCGGGATAATGCCCATTTGCACCTTACGGTTGCCCTTTGCGGATATCGTCTGTTTTCTTTCTTCCATATATAATACCTCCGATCGGATTAATGTGGGCTGAAACTGCACATTATTAGTATATCACATTGTTACATTTTTTTCAATATCTTAAAAATACAAATAATGTCAGATTTTTTGTGAATAAACAACAAAAAAATCCTGCAAAAATGTCGGAAATTGGCACAGTAAACGATTATATGTTATTCTACGGATAGCTGTCTCTCTACTCAAACGGAGGCTGTGGAGAGAGACAATAAAAATCCCCCTTCTCCGGAGAAAAGGGGGCGAGTACGGGTCAATGCCGCGGGTTAGACTTGATGAACATAACTTCTTTGGTGATGATACGGATAGCCTCGTTGCGCATATCGGC
>JAFTAG010000314.1 GCA_017458655.1 Ruminiclostridium sp.
CTTTCCGCCGAGCTTTATCGCGTCCGGTTCGCCTGTCTGCATTAGGAGCGCAAGACAGCCTTTAGCCGTATAATAGCTCGGATTGACGGTTTTAAGTAATTCCTGATCGTTCATTTAAGTCAAACCTCCGTTTATTATTCGGAATAAGATTTTCTGATTGATAATTATACGCTTTTTTCAGGCTTATGTCAAGATTAGACATTGAACATTCGGAGCGTTGCTGATATAATACAAAGAATTGAGAGCTAGAATTTTGCTGATGTAATTGGGAGCAGTACACCTGCAAGCATAACAATGCCTAAAAGGCATATCACTTCATAGAAAATAAGTATTTGACATTTCCACCTTCCGATGATAAAATAAAATATAACAAAAACGCGGAACTGTGAAGGGAAGGTAAACAATATGTCATACGGTTACATCACAAAACTCAGCGATAAGGTGGAGCGCGTTCATGCCCGCTTCAATAACAGATTCGGCATCGCGATAGCTGCCGACATCTACACTGCAAAGGACATTGACAGGTCGAAGAAATATCCCGCACTCATAATCGGCGCACCCTACGGCGGTGTCAAGGAGCAGGGACCCTGCGTTTATGCGGGTGAGCTTGCGCAGCGGGGATTTGTCGTGCTGACCTTCGATCAGGTGTTTGTGGGAGAATCCGGCGGTGAACCCCGCAATGTCTCCGACCCGGCACTGTTTGTCGAGAGCTTCAGCGCGGCTGTTGACTATCTCGGAGTGAAGCTCCCGTTCGTTGACCGCGAAAGGATAGGCGCTGTCGGTATCTGCGGTTCGGGCGGATTTGCGCTTTCGGCGGCGCAGTGCGACACGAGAATAAAGGCAGTCGCGACCGCTTCAATGTACGATATTTCCGATGTCCGCAGTATGTTCGGGAATGACAAGGCTGTTCTCGAAGGAATGAAGACGCAGATCTCCGAGCAGCGCTGGAAGGATTTCGAGAACGGTTATCCGGAATATAACCCGACATTCCCCGAGGAGCCGTACGCGAACGAAGCCGCGCTCCCGGCAAAAGACCCGCTTTCAAACGAGTGGGACAGGTTCTACGCGGTTCCTCGCGGTCATCACCCGAGCGCAAGGGGAGGCTTTACCACGACAAGCAATCTGTCATTCACGAATTTCAGACTGCTGGATTTCATTGACGAAATATCACCTCGTTCGATCCTCTTTGTTGTCGGCGACCGCGCACATTCAAAAGCGTTCAGCGAGAAAGCGTACGCGGTGGCAGCGGAGCCGAAGGAGCTGTATGTTGTTGAGGACGCGGAGCATATCGACCTCTACGACAGAACGGACAGGATACCTTTCGACAAGCTCGAAAGCTTCTTCAAGGACAATCTGAAATAAACAAGCGCGGGGCTGCAAAAAAAGCAGTCCCGCGAAATTTATTCCGCCGTATCACCGACTTCCGCGCGGAAGTATTCAAGAAACTTCTCTGCCGCCTTCGTCATCGGCTGATACTTGTTCCACACAAAGTACATCGGCGCATATACCGGCGGGTCAAGCGGCTTGAAGCACAGCTCGCTGTCGCCCGAAACATTTATCAGCTTGTCGAGTGTCAGTGCAAAGCCCAATCCCTCACGCACCATTATCGATGCGTTGTAAACGAGGTTGTAGGTCGAGACGATGTTCCCGTCCGGGACGTTCTCCCCGAACCATTTGTGTATCGGCGCTTTGTCGGAGCGCTGGCGGGAAACGATCAGGGGCTTGTCCGCAAGGTCGCGGGCTTTTATTTTTTTCTTTTTTGCGAGCTCCGAATCCCTGCGCAATAGTATTCCCCATTCGTCCTTGACAGGCATTTCGATACTGTGGTATTTCGTCGGGTCGGTGGGAACGAACACAATTCCGAAATCGCTCAGTCCCTTGTCGAGCCGCTCCATAATGTCCTGCCCGTCGCCGCTGTAGATGTGGAAATGCACGAGCGGAAAGTCCTCGCGCATTTTATGAGCCGCGGCTGCTATAATACTAACGGCATCGGTCTCGCCCGCGCCGATATACACATCGCCGGAGAGCGTGTCGTCCGAGGTCATTATGTCGTTTTCGGTGCGGCTCACAAGCTCAACTATCTGCTCGGCACGCTTGCGCAGGAGCATACCCTCCTCTGTCAGCTTGATGCTGTGCGCACCACGGATAAACAGCTTTTTACCGAGCTCGTCTTCAAGGTCGCGGAGCTGTCGGGATAAGGTCGGCTGCGTAAGGTGAAGTGATTCGGCGGCGGCTACGACTGTTCCCTCCCGCGCGACTGTGAGAAAATACTGCAAAACTCTTATTTCCATAGAACACCTCGTAAAGATTTTTCTATATTATATCTATTGTCCGCAACTTAAGATGAAAATAATATTTTACGTTTCTGTCTCCCCTGCCTCCGGCGGGGGAGACAGAAACAGAATTTTTCATAAGTTGCTGATAGTGATATTCTATCACAAAACAATATGCCTGTCAAGCATACAGCTCCATACGAAATAAGTATTTGCAATTTCGTTTATGCCGTGCTATAATAAAGAAAACAAGAGATACGGAGGGATAGCCGATGTCTGTAATAAAGGAACTTCTTTCACTCGTACTGATAATAATATCATTAGCTTCCTGCGGCTCGGAAACACCGCAGAAAACTTCCGGAACAGAAGCGGTAATACTGTCAACAAAGGTGCAGGAGATCATCACTGCCGATACGGCAGAAACGCAAGCTGCACAGAATACCGAAAAGGAGAACGAAGAAACAATGCTTGTGCTTGCAATAAACGGAACACCGTTATCGGTGAAGTGGGAGGACAACGAATCTGTGCAGGCTCTTCGGGAGCTCGCGGCGGAGAAGCCGATAACGGTGCAGATGTCGATGTACGGCGGGTTTGAACAGGTAGGCTCTCTCGGAACGAGCATTACAAGAAACGATGTGCAGACCACCACCTCGGCAGGTGATATAGTCCTTTATTCCGGCAGCAATATCGTTATCTTCTACGGCTCAAATTCTTGGAGCTATACAAGGCTCGGCAGAATAACGGGAATGACTGACAGCGAGCTTTCGGAGCTTCTCGGAAACAGTGATGTAACATTGACATTGTCGATTGAATAGAAACGGAGAGGGAAATGGACGGACAGACAAGAGAAAATCTTATTGCGGCGGGCTGTGACGAGAAATTTTTACATGAATTTGAAGCCTGCCTGTCGGATAAAAAGAAATGTGACAGACTGCTCGCGAAGCACCGTCGGGAGCTGCTCGACAGGGTACACGAGGAAGAACGGAAGATAAGCTGTCTCGACTATCTTATCTACAACTTGGAAAAGCAAAGGAGCAAAGCATTATGAGGACACTTGACAAAGGCATTTTTACAGGCGAACGGGCGCTGTTTCAGGGAAGAGACCTGAAAATATGCGATTCGATATTCGAGGACGGAGAGTCCCCGCTCAAACACAGCCGTGATATTGAATTGTACGGCTCGATGTTCAGGTGGAAGTACCCGCTCTGGTACAGCGAAAACGTGAAGGTGTATAACTGCACATTCTTTGAACCGGCGAGGGCGGGGATCTGGTACACCAACAACATCGAAATGCACGATACTATGATAGAAGCACCAAAGGAATTCCGCCGCTGCGACGGTATCACGCTCGAAAACGTCACCTTCACGAATGCCGCAGAAACGCTGTGGGAATGCAGGAACGCACGACTCACCAACATCACCGCGAAGGGCGATTATCTCGCTATGAACAGCTCGGATATAGTGATAGAGAATTTGCAGCTTGTCGGTAACTACCCCTTTGACGGCGCAAAGAATATCACGGTGAGAAATTCAAAGCTTATCAGTAAGGACGCGTTCTGGAACGCCGAGAACATCACTCTCGAAAATTGCTTTGTTTCGGGAGAATATCTCGCTTGGAACTCAAAGAATGTGACGCTGATAAACTGCACGATAGAGAGTTTACAGGGTCTTTGCTATGTTGAAAACCTCATTATCCGCGACTGCAAATTTATCAACACGACGCTTGCTTTCGAGTATTCGACAGTCGATGCGAAAATATGCGGCTGCATCGAAAGCATCAAAAATCCCGCGGGCGGTACGATATGCGCGGACTGCATAGGCGAGCTTATCCTCGAAGAAGATAAGGTCGATATTTCGCGGATAAGGATATGTGAAAGGGCGGTGTGCTGAATGAAATATAATTTTGATGAGATCATCGACAGGCGCGGGACGAATTCCCTCAAATGGGACATCGCCGAAAACGAACTGCCGATGTGGGTCGCGGATATGGATCTCCGCGCCGCGCCCGAGATAATAAACGCAATTAAACTCCGTGCCGAACACGGAGTTTTCGGCTATTCCGTCGTTCCCGACGAGTGGTACGACGCATATATAAATTGGTGGAAAACGCGGCACAATGTCGAATACAGAAAAGACGAGCTGATATTCAGCGCGGGCGTTGTGCCGACAATTTCAAGCTGCGTGCGAAAGCTCACGACAGCCGGCGAGAACGTGCTTCTGATGCCGCCGGTCTATAACATTTTCTACAACTCGATAAAAAACAACGGCAGGAAGGTGCGGGAATGTCCGCTTGTTTACGCGAACGGCGAGTACGGCATCGACTGGGAACTGCTCGAAAGGTGCCTTGCCGACCCGCAAACCACTCTTATGCTGCTCTGCAACCCGCACAATCCCGTCGGCAAGATATGGGATAAGGAAACACTTGCGCTGATAGGTGAGCTTGCTTACAATAACGGCGTGGTGGTGCTGTCGGATGAGATACACTGCGACATAACCGACCCCGGCTGCGAGTATGTTCCGTTTATGTCGGTGTCGGAGAAACGCGCGGACAATTCCGTCATTTGCGTTTCCCCGACAAAGGCGTTCAACCTTGCGGGCTTGCAGACCTCGGCGGTGGTTGTCCGCAACGCGAGACTTCGCCACAAGGTATGGCGTGCGCTCAACACCGACGAGGTGGCTGAGCCGAACGCCTTCGCGGTGCAGGCGGCGGTCGCGGCGTTTGAGCACGGCGGAGACTGGCTTGATGAGCTGCGGGAATACCTGTACGAAAACAAGCGGACTGTGTCGGAGTTCCTGCGAGCGGAGCTGCCGCAGATAAAGCTCATACCGTCACAGGCAACATATCTGCTGTGGCTGGACTGCTCGGAGCTGAAAATGCCCGCAGAGGAGCTGCAAAAACACCTGCGCGAAACGACTGGGCTGTACCTTTCGAGCGGGCATATATACGGCTTCGGGGATAGCTTTATGCGAATGAATATTGCCTGTCCGAGGGAGCTCGTCAGGGACGGTCTGGACAGGCTCAAAAGGGCTGTACATTTATTCGACTCTGAAATTGTTCAGAGTCGGTAAGCGTTAATATTTGTCATAATTTACCTTTAATTATACAAAGCATTAGCGGAATTATGAATTATACCGATTTTCAGCAATTATATAATAATGAATTGACAAATCGCCAAAATGATGATATAATTATTGTGTAAAATCAAATCATGTACTATATATGAATAAGAAAGCATATTCGGCGGATAAAAAATGATTGATCTGTTCCGGGAGCACAGCGAGGTGAAGGAAGGAGAAAAGAATAATAAACAAGCTGCCGGACGTTTTTGCAATCAATGTCGGCAGGAAACGAACGATATTAGACAGTTCTGCATGAAAAGCGAAAGGAGACAACATGAGCACAACTTTAAATCAAATCGTCAACCCGATCTGACAGGATCTGCATTGTCACAGAGGGTCTCCTTGGTTATTTCAGCGAGTCTGAGCTTGTCAGCATGTGCAGGGCTGTACACAAGCTCCTCTCTGAATATGGAGGGTGCTGGATTACAGCGGATGCGGACATACTGGCAATTTATACGATCACCTATGTCGCGCTTACCGGAAATGATACATCTGCCTTTGCCGCACAAATGAAAAATTATGCTTCGAGCATGGCAGATGTGGACTTCTATAAGAATAGTTTGTTTATGAATGGGCGGGACGGTGCCGTCGAATTTCTGGAGAAGCAGGGGTTTTCGGTCAAATCTGAATCCGTCAGTGAGTACCTGAAAGGGCTCCGCACGGTGGATGAGGAGACGGAGGCAAAGCTTCGTGAGCAGTATAAGGGAATGGATATATGGACGATGACCGTCCTGCCTTCTTCCGATCGTTCCGATCTTTCCGCTTCTTCCGCTCTATCAGAGCAGAACGCGGGGAGCGCAGATCCAAGCCTTCCGTTTGCGGTTCAGGGTGAAATGCGTGACGGCATATTCTCGGTATCTATCCAAGGAAGAATGGATACACTCACGGCGCCGGAACTGCTGAAATGCTTCCGCGAGACACAGGAATCACAGGCAGGCATCTGCGGTATCCATGTTGATGTAAGTAAAATGGCTTATGTTTCGTCCGCCGGACTCAGAGTGCTGTTGATGATGTATAAATCACTGGAAGATAAGAGTGGATTCCGCATGACCGGGGTGAGTGATGAAGTCAGGGAGATCCTTGAAACCACAGGGTTCGACCAATTTTTGCTGCAAGCGTGATCCCTGCCCGATACTTGCCAACGACCGTTGGTACATCGTCAGGCGAGTCTCCGGTATTGTTACCGCTTGCGTCTGTATTGAAATAACTGACCGCGGAATAGATAAACATGTTCCGCTCGGACAGGAGCAGCCCCGTAACATCTTCTATATTGTGCAGGGCAACGAGGCAACACCGGAAAGCCTGCTTACAGAAGCGGCGGAACGTATCATCTCGCTGACAGAAAAATACTGCGGCGAGAGAGGACACATCGCAATTCCGGAGGTAATATAGCAAAAGACCGTTCACATTCCGTGAGCGGTCTTGCGTTTTATTCATCTGTGCTTTCGACTGCACCCTCATATCCGAGCGAGGAGATAAGCCGCAGCGTATCATCTATGCCTTGCCCGCCGGCTGTAAGATAGCCTGCCGCGAAGATAGAATCGACTATTCTGAACAGCGTCTCCTCTTGTCCTTTGAAATACACCTCGCGGCCCGCAGCACAGCGAATGTCGGCTTTCGGCATCATAAGTCTCGCAAGGCAAAGTACCTTTGTGCAGTATTCGGTCGTGAGCTTCGGCGGTTCATTCTCCCCGAGCCGCGTTCCTTTTATCGGCAGCAGAAAGTTTATCGGTACCGACTGCGGTGCGATCTCGCGAATGTCGAGCAGCATATCCGCGACATCCTCGGGAGTCTCGCCCATACCGACAATACCGCCGCAGCACAGCTCAAACCCGATGCTTTTCAGCATACGGATATTTTCGATACGCCGTTCGTAGGTGTGGGTGGAGCAGATAGACGGGTAGTATCTGCGGCTTGTGTTGAGATTGTGGTTTATGCGGTCAAGCCCAGCGTCTTTCAGCATTCGTGCCTGTTTCTCGGTAAGAAAGCCTATCGAGCAGCAAATATGTGTCCCTCCCGCCTTCATCTTCCTTATCCTGTCGGCGAGCTCCTCTACCTCATCATCGGTGAAACTGATACCGCTTAAACCTATGCAGTGCCGCGCGAGATGTTTCTCGTTTACAAGATCGTTGTCGCCGAACAACTTCTCGTCGGAAATACTGCGGTATTTCTCGATGTCGGCAGACGACCTGCACGATTGGGCGCAGTAAGCGCAATCCTGTGAGCAGTTCCCGCTGCGCACGTTTGTGAGAAGCTGCACGTTCACCTTTTTGCCTTTGTACTTTATGCGCAGCCCGCCCGCTTTATCAATGAGCGTTCCGAGCCGTTCATCGGGAGTTTGCAGTATCGTCACAGCCTCGTCCCGTGTCAGCAGGCGTTCCTCGCTGTACCCGTTCAAAATTTCATCAGACCTCGGCAATTGCTTTCACCTCTGCAAGAACGTTTTTCGGAAGTGTCTTTACCGCCACGCAGCTTCTTGCGGGAAGCGATGTAAAGCTCGTATTTGTTTGTTGTTTCCATTTGTCACCTGTAAAATTCCGTGCGCCGCAGGTCGGTGTACGGCTTTTTCTTTCGCAGCTCCGATGAATAGTGCGGGTCAAGCTCCGCGTAAACGATCTGTTCTTTATCGCCCGCTTTTGCGATCACATCACCGTCCGCGCCGATAACTACCGACTGTCCCGAAAATTCCATTTCACCCTCTATGCCCACGCGGTTGCACATAGCGACGGCGACGCTGTTCTGAAACGCCTGTACCCGTATTTCCCACTCGAACATTTCGAGCGGCTCCGTGATGATGTTCGCAGTCGGTATCAGTATCAGCTCCGCGCCTTTGAGAGCTTCCGTGCGTATGCTTTCGGGGTAGTGACGATCAAAGCAGATCACAATGCCGATTTTTCCGATATCCGTATCAAACATCTTGAAACCGTCGTCCGCGGGAGTGTAGTAGTCCTGCTCGCAGAACTGCGGAGCCTGTGCGATATGCACCATTTTCTGAACGCCGATGATGCTTCCGTCCCTGCCTATAAGCACGCTCGCGTCGTAGTGCTTTCCGCCCTCGCTGAGATAGATATTCGGTGCCGCCATTATCCCGTATTTCCGACATTCCCGCGAAAACCGTCCGATGACCTCGCTGTGCAGCTCCAGCGCGTACCCACTTACATCACGAGCGGAATATTGCGGGAAGAACTCGGTAAGCTGCACCTCGGGAAAAAGGATCAGCGACGCACCACCTTCTGCGGCCTCTTTGACCGCGTTCAGGCTCTTTTCGAGATTTGCGGGCATACTGCCCTCATTCTTCATCTGAAACAATGCTATTCTTGCCATATATACGCCTCAAATCATATCATATTATGCAGATAGATAATATAGTATATAATACCACAATATATGCTTTTTGTCAATAAAACATATTTAAAGCAAGAGACATATATTTTCGTCCTTTCGACGATGAGGGTCATGTACTTTCCGCCGCGTCCGGCGGGGGAAAGTACGAACATCTGTGTCGTTTACTATAATTGCAAGAAAACACTAAATTCATATCTGAATATTATGATTTTTTTGAACGAAAAGTTTTCAGTCGGAATTAAGTAAAAATGTGATATGCTACAAACTTCTGTTTTCTGTATTGACAAACCGTGTGGATTGTAGTATTATAAGCGCATAGAGATAAATCATATCGTAACGATATGAATAGTAGGCAAAGGAAGAAAGGTCATGAAAAGAAAAATTTTACGTTCGGCGGGAGGAGTTGTCCGCTGTTGAGTACGCATTTCATTTATCCCACGCATCAATTACTAAACTTAATGAAATGAGGTATTCAAAAATGAAAGGTACAATATTCAAAACAACAGCAGCTTCTCTGGCACTTATAACAACATTATTCGCGGCTACATCGTGCGCGAACGCTTCCGCGTCGAATGCCACGGAAGCCGGTACATCGGCTCCCGAAGCAGGCAAGCATTACTCGATAATCAATGTTTCCTACGATCCGACCCGTGAGCTTTATGTCGCATACAACGAAGCCTTCAAGAAGCACTGGGAATCCGAGCACGACTCGACCGTTGAGATAACGCAGTCCCACGGCGGTTCCGGCAAGCAGGCTCTCGAAGTTGCAAACGGAAACCCTGCCGATGTGGTAACACTCGCACTCGAATATGACGTAAACTCGGTACGCGACGCAGGACTCATCGAACCCGGCTGGGTAAGCGAATTC
>JAFTAG010000315.1 GCA_017458655.1 Ruminiclostridium sp.
AGCACCTCCTTGGCAAAATCCACCGTGTCCTTCGCGTCCTTCGCGTAGCAGTCCGCGCCGATAGCATCGGCGTATTCCTGTGTGAGCACGGCGCCGCCGACCACTACCTTGCATTCGTGACCGCTCTCCCGCAGCAGTCGTATCGTCTGCTCCATAGCGCCGAGCGTCGTTGTCATCAGCGCGCTTAAGCCCACAAGCTTCACATCGTGTTCTATTGCAGCGTCAACTACCGTCTGTTCGGGAACGTCCTTTCCGAGATCGATGACCGTGTAGCCGTAGTTTTCAAGCAGTGTTTTCACGATATTCTTGCCGATGTCGTGGATATCCCCCTTGACCGTCGCGAGCACTATCTTGCCCTTGCTTATGCGGTTCTCGCCGCTCATTGCCGCCTTTATCGCGCCGAAGCACGCCTGTGCGGCATTTGCCGAAAGTATCAGCTGCGGGAGGAAGATACGGTTCTTGCCGAAATCGTCTCCCGCGCGGTCGAGCGCCGGTATCAGCTCGTTGTTGATGATATCCATTGAGTCGATGCCTTCCGCGAGCTTCTGCTTTGTAAGCGCCTCCGCGTCATTGTCGAGACCTTTTTCGATAGCATACGACAAAGTCACTTCCGCTTTCGGAGCTGCGGGCTTTCCGGCGGCTGTCTGTCCGAAGCGCTCAATGTATGATACCGCATTCTCGTCGTGCGCGGAGAGAACTCTGTAAGCGAATACCGCTCCGGACATCGCCGTGATGTTCGGATTTATGATAGGCAGGTCGAGCCCGCATTCCATAGCCATTGACAGGAATGTACTGTTTATCATCTCGCGTGCGGGCAGTCCGAACGAGATGTTCGACACGCCGAGGACCGTGTGCAGCCCGAGCCGCTGCTTTACCTCGCGCACCGCGTTCAGCGTCTCATACACGGCCTTCTGCTCCGTGCTTACGGTGAGCGTAAGACAGTCGATGAACACATTTTCGCGCGGAATGCCGTATTCCGCGGCCTTTGCGACGATACGCTCCGCTATCTCCACACGCTGCGCCGCTTTCGGGGGAATGCCGTTCTCGTCGAGCGTAAGGCCTACCACCGCCGCGCCGTATTTCTTCACTATCGGCAGAATGCGTTCCATTACCGCGTTCTCGCCGTTGACCGAGTTCACGATAGCCTTGCCGTTATAGACGCGCAGAGCCGCTTCGATAACGTCGGGCTTGGTGCTGTCTATCTGCAGCGGCAGGTCGGTTATGCCTTGCAGCGCCTTTACCACGCGCACCATCATTTCCTTTTCGTCTATCTCGGGCAGTCCCACATTGACGTCGAGGATATCCGCGCCCGCGTTCACCTGCTCGAGCGCCTGATTTAAGATATAGTTTATGTCATTATTGCGGAGGGCTTCCTTGAACAGCTTCTTGCCGGTGGGGTTGATACGCTCGCCTATTATCTTCGGGCAGGTGATATCCGCTACGCGGCTGTAGCTGCACACGGAGGAAATGCCGTCAAGCGGCTTGCGCGGGGCAGGGGAGTGCTCCGCAAGCATCGCCTTCAATCCGGAAATATATTCCGGCGTTGTCCCGCAGCACCCGCCGTAGCCCTTCACACCCATTTCGGTGTATTTTATGCAGTCAGCGACATACTTCTCCGCGGAGACGCTGTATTTGCCCGTCGCCGGGTCGGGGAGCCCCGCGTTCGCCTTTACCATAACGGGCAGGTCTGTGTAGCGCGTTATCTCCCCGACAATGTCGTACAGCTCGTCCGGCGCGAGTGAGCAGTTCACGCCCACGGCGTCCGAGCCCAGCCCCGCGAGCGTCATTGCCGCGGCTCCCGGCAGCGCACCCGTGAAGGTGCGTCCGTTCTTCTCGAACGACATAAATGTCAGCACGGGCAGGTCGGACCGCTCCTTTGCCGCCAGCAGCGCCGCCTTTATCTCGTACAGATCGGTCATTGTCTCTATCATTATCATGTCGGCAAGGTCTTTCCCCGCCTCGACTATCTCTGCGAACACGTCGTAAGCGTCCTCGAACGCGAGAGTTCCCGCCGGCTCGAGCAGCTGCCCGGTAGGCCCTATGTCGAGCGCAACGAGCGCGTCGGTACCCTCTGCTGCCTTCCGTGCGAGCGACAGAGCTTTGCGTACTACCTCGGCGACGGTGATATGCGTCTTTGCAAGCTTCAGACGGTTCGCGCCGAAGGTATTCGCGTTGATGATATCCGCGCCCGCCGCGATATACGACCTGTGTATGTCGCAGATCTGCTTCTCCATTGTGAAATTCATCAGCTCGGAGGTCTGTCCGGGGCGCATACCTCGCTTCTGGAGCTCCGTACCGAAGCCGCCGTCGAGGAGGACGTAGTCTCTTTTGAAAAGTTCCTTAAATTCCATAAAAACACCGCTTTTTTTCAAATTGATAAGTGTAGATTTTAAATGCGCCGCAGCTTTTTATAAAAGAAAATATTCTGCACGCGTTGAAAGTCTTGGTAAGTTAAATCAGAATTTTAATTACTTTTTATACGGTTTATAATGTGGATTTTCGGAATTATTTTTCCAAAATGCCTCTATACCGTATTCTCTAATTTGTTGATTTCCTTCCAGCCACTGCCTGTATACTATTTCTTCAAACAATCCTTGCGTTTTTTTACATGGGAACT
>JAFTAG010000316.1 GCA_017458655.1 Ruminiclostridium sp.
CTTCGTATGTCATACGAACCCCCGATTTATTGCTAACAATATTAGCATTATTATAGCACATTGTAATCAACATGTCAAGATTCATTTGCAAGGATATACTGATAAATCTCTGTTGTTTAATGAAATTTATTGACAAATTTAAGAAAATGCTGTATAATAATCGATGTTACCGTGTATTACGGTGAAAAACAATATTTGAGGAGAAGTTAATATGACAAAGGCAGAACTTATTTCGGCAATCGCTGAAAAGACAGAACTCACAAAGAAGGACGCTGGAAAGGCTCTTGACGCTTTCACAGCTACAGTCACGGAAACACTTGCAAAGGGTGACAAGGTTCAGCTCGTTGGTTTCGGTACATTCGAATCCCGCGCTCGTGCAGCTCGTACAGGTATCAATCCCCAGACAAAGAAGCAGATCAAGATCAAGGCTACAAAGGTTCCCGCTTTCAAGGCAGGACAGGCTCTCAAGGACGCAGTTGCCAAATAAAAGACATAGTTTAAGCCCGACTATATGGCATTTAGCCGTATAGCCGGGCTTTTCCTTTATTTATATAGATGTACTTGTAACGGCTCTATAAAACTTACGCCCAACATACCAAGCCTAACAATGAATTTTCAGTACTTCACACCCTGCCTTCAGCTATCCGATCATTGATAGCCTTTACAACGCTTTCTGCATTGGCGCCGTGAACAGCGCAGGCGTCCTCCAGCGATTCCGCCTGTGAAGCGGGGCAGCCGAGGCAGTGCATACCGATACCGAACAGCACGTCCGCTGTTTCGGGGTAGGAGCTTACAAGCTCGCCTATCAGGGTTTTTCCGTTTACGAAATTGTTTTCCATTGTTATTTACCTCCGTATCATTCACCTTTGAAATGTTTTTTGCAAATTCCATATCCTGCACAAGCTCGACAGTACCGAGATATTCACCGTTCCTGTCGCGGACAGCCATATACTGAACCAGCATCGTTCTGCCGCCCTTCTCCATCCATACCGGAACGAAGTCGCGGCGATTATTGCGGAAATCGTCGATAATGCCGCGAACCATAGGCTCTATCTTCGGTGGGTGGCAGGAGAACACCTCGCGGTCTATCGCCATTCCCGGGCGCTTGAACACCTTCTCGCCCTCGTTAAAGAAGCGGTTGATGTTGTCGGCATCGACAAATGTTATTTCCATTGGAATCGTGTTGAGAAGCGCGGTGAGCTGCGAGACAGTCATGTGTCCGCCGGGCATCACGACCTCGCCGCTGTCGGTTTTCGTAGTTCCGGGAACAGCCGCGTTTTCCGCGACCTCCCATATTTCGCCTGCAACACCGAAGCACTCAGCGTAATCTTTTGAATCGCGGTAAATACCGTACCAATCATCGTCCGTGAAGTTGACCGCGCATATCGGAAACAGAATATTCTGCTCCTTGTAGATCATTTCCTCGGCACGGGTGAGAACTGCCGAAATGCGCTCGTCCCATTCGCTGCCGCGCTCCGTCATTTTATCGAGGGCGTTCAACTCGTCGCGTATCTCATCATCGACTGTCCACATAACATCGGAAGGACCGGAAACCCCGTATTTCACCTTTAACAGCGGGTACAGCAGATCGCCCTTTTTCGCGTAATGCACGGACAGCTCCCGTATCTTCGTGATGAGCTCGGCTGCGCTTGTCCTTTTGTATTCACCCAGCAGCGCCGTGAGCACATCATTTTCCTTTGTCAGCGTTTGCAGTGGGTGTCCGGTTATTTGCTCCAATGCTGCCGCTTTTGCTTTTTTGTCGCCGTAATCCTTCTTCGGGAATGAGTCACGCTTTGCAAGCTCCTCCTGCAATTTCTGCTTTTTCAGCGAATCATCGACTGCCTTTTCTGCATTCGCTATCTGCTCTTCACGGGTCGCTCCGTGGAACAGCGCGGAATGGATATCGCAGAGCTTCTGCACCTCGGACAGCGGCGTTCCCTCTTTCATAAGCTCCTGCTCCGCCTGCATTATCTCGGACGCTTCGACATCAGCGAAATTCTTCACGAAATCCGCTCTTACAGTCTCCAGCTCCTCACCACCGCTCAACCTTGTCAGATAGCTTTTCAACAGATTTATATGTTCGTTTTCGTTGGCAGACGCAGATTCGGTTTTCGGTGCGGCGTCGAGCTTTATCGCCGGCATTTCACCTGTCAGCTCAAAGCCGTTCTTCATAAGTTCCCCTATTACTGTCTCCATAGGGATATTCTTCATTTTTGCACCCTTCGGTATGGTCGTCAGCTTTCCCACGGAATGGAGCATAGCTTTCTTTGTTATCTCCGTAAAACCGAGCGAAGCCATAATATCTGCTAATTCCGGGTATTCCTGCACAAGCTCAAATACCGATTTGCTGAGGTCAATTCTTTTTGCCATGTTGTTATCTCACTTTCTGTATATCCTGTAATGCCTCGGGCTTGTTTCCTCGAATGCAAGTCCGCTTCCGTCAAGCATACCTCTCATTACATCACCGCGAAGAATGTAGTAATTATCCGGGTCGCCTCCTGCCGCAGTCCAGTAACCTGCGTGAACATCAATGCTTTCTTCCCACTCCGCATTATCGGCTTCGGTCACGATAAAATTATTTACATTATCGCAGGGCATACCGTTCACGAAACTGTCTGTGAATGATTGCAGAGCTTCGTCAGCACCGGCATTCTGAGGAATACTATATCCCTTTCCGAAGCTGAAAGCCGCCTGTTTCAGCGTTTCTATATTTGTGCTGTCGTCACCGAGCAGCCTTGTAACAAGCTCTGCATATCTCGTTTCCGCGTCTGAGATCCTCGTTTGCAGCCAGCCGTGGATATTGCTCTCGTCTATCAGCTCGTCAAGCGGGCGTTCATCGACCTTCGAGTAAATGTCCCCGGCTATCCACTTGTTGTTCACCGCCATTTGCGCGATATGCGCTGTCAGCTTTTCCTGAAGCTGTATCTTGTTGTATAGCCAATAATGTATCGGTCCTAAAAATGCGCTCATTGAAGTTACCTCCGGTATTTGATATACCTATAATAACACAGATCCGGCTTTCTTTATGTTGCGTGTGCAACATTATATCAGTATTATGCTTACTGCACACAGAATAAGAGAAACTGCCATAATTACATTTATGACCTTTCTATGCTTTTGAAACAGCTCCTGCAGGCTCACTCCGGCAAACACCCATACGAGATTTGTCATAGGTCCGGTGAACGGCAGGAACAAGCCTATAAGCAGCAATATCCAGAATGAAGATGTATGCGGCAGAACAAAGCTTGTCAGAGCAGATACGCAGAATATTATAACCTTGACATTCGTTACCTGCACCAGAAATCCGTTGAGAAATGTACCCTCCCTCAAACCTCTTTTGTTGTCTGAATTACCATTGTCGAGAAGAATATGTACTGCGAGAAAGATGATATATGCCGCACCTATATACGAGAACACCTTGATATAATTTTCAAAGGTGCTGCCAATAAAATAAGTTACGAAAACCGCGCCGAGAGCTACTATAAAATACCCGCAGAACAATCCACGCCATTGTTTCAGTGCAGTATCTCTGCCGTGTTTAAGTGCGGTCGAAAGCGAGAGCAGGTTAGCAGGACCGGGAGTTATCCCCGACACAAGGCAATAGAATAAAAACGACGGTATCAGCGTTACAGGCATGACTGCACCTCCCCGGCAATGGCTTTCTCAAGCCATTTCTTTAGTATTAACGCATGATTGCAGCTTTCGTCCTTAGCCGCATAAAGCAGAGTGACATTGTTTTGCTTCAGCAGCTCCTTACACTCATCTGCAAACTGTCGGGCAAAGGCATTACGGTCAAGCTCCGCTGTGTAAGCAGAAGAAAAATCATTAAATTTTCCCGGATCATGATCGAACCACTTACGGAGTCCGGCAGTAGGAGCAGCTTCCTTTTGCCATTCGTAAAGCTCCGCAGCTTCCTTGCTTATGCCGCGAGCCCAAAGCCTGTCAACAAGTATTCTGAATCCGTCACTGTCATCTATCGGTTGGTATATCCTTTTTATCTTTATTTCCGACATTTGCTTTATCCTCCTTGCATATAGGTTTGATATGATTATACTGCAAAAAGAATTGCGCTTATGTTGCACGCGCAACACAGGCGCAATAATTATTTCATATTCAATATCCGGAATGTATTCTTATCAAAATCTATAATGCCCTCGTCACGCATTGTGTTAAGCTCTCGCGTCAGCGCGCTTCTGTCTGCGCACAGGTAATTCGCAAGCTCCACTCTACCCAGCGGTATCTCGAAATAGGTCTTTCCGCAACGTTGTGACTGCACCGACAGGTACGAAAGTATCTTCTCCCGCAGCGTCTTTTTGGAGGTTATCTCGATCTTCTCCATAAGCCGCAGATTTTTGTCCGCGATCATGTGTATCATATTGTCCGCAAGCTTGCGGTGATGTGGACACGATTGACCGCAGGAATGGACCACCTTGTCGAAATTCAGAAATGCGATCTCCGAGTTTTCAGCCGCCGTGAATGTCACAGCCGAGCGGTCAATGCTGCCGAAAACAAAGGTCTCCCCGAATATCTCGCCGAC
>JAFTAG010000317.1 GCA_017458655.1 Ruminiclostridium sp.
CTTTCCCGCAAGATCGGCATTTATGTCGGTGAACGACTCGCCTTCGAGGGAATGCGTCTCCAGATAGGCGTCGATGACCGCTTTCGGACTGTCAAAATCCGCGCTCGGCGTACCGCAGCCGGCACATACAAACGTGATTATAAGCAGTGCTGTAACGATCGTAAGCTTCTTTCTCATAATCCTGTTCCTCTCCCGTCAGTTTATCTTATATACATCAGGCGGCAGTTCCCGTCGTCGTCGAACATCTCTATTTCAAACAGCAGCGCGCCGTCACGGTATATCTCACCGTACATCTCGCCGAGTCTGTCCGTTCTGCCGTTAACCGTGATCCAGCCCTCGTCCGGCAGCTCCACGCGTGTGTCACAGCCGTCTATCGTGCCCTCTTTCAGCCCGATGACATACTTTATCTCCGTGTCCGTCCAGCCGTACCCGAGCCCGCGGAGTTTATCCCTGCCGTATTTTGCGGCAAGCTCGTCCCAGAATGCGCCGATAGTCTCGTACTGTTTTTCCCCGACGGTGGAGAATACTCTTCCAATTCCTTCAAATATCATTTCTGACCCTCTTTAAGCAAGGCTTTCAGCTCGTCCGAGGTGAACTTGTATTTCTTATCGCAGAAGTGGCAGCAGACCTCCGTTTCAAGCTGTTCCTCCGCAAGCTTCTGCAGCTCGTCATGCCCGAGACTGAGCAGTATCTGTTCGGTGCGCTCGCGGCTGCAGTTGCAGTAATAACCGCACTCCCAGCTGTCAAGTATCTCCGCGTCAAGCCCGCTGAGTCCCATACGCGCGATGTCCTCGGGGGTCTTGCCCTGCTCCATAAGCTCGGTGACGCTTTGCATTGTCTTGATGTTCTGCTCGATAACGTCTATCGCTTTCTCGTTGATAGGCGGCACGAGCTGTATCAGAAAGCCGCCCGCGCACTTCACCGACCAATCCCGGTCAACCAGCACACCGAGCGCGCAGACAGTCGGTATCTGCTCGCTTATCGCGTAGTAGCTCGTGATGTCCTCGGCTATCTCGCCGGACACTATCGGCACCTGCGTGGCGTAGGGCTCCTTCAGCCCGAGGTCCTTTATAACGCCGAGAAAGCCGTCCGTTCCGACATAGCCGGACACATCGAGCTTGCCGTTGGGTTTCAGCGGCAGGTCAACATTCACGTTGTCGGCGTAGCACTTGACATTGCCCATATAGTCCGCTGCGACAACGATATTGCCGGCGGGGCCGTTACCGTTCATACGCAGCGTGAGGCGGTCGTCCTCGGCTTTGAGCATAGCGCCCATTATCGAGCCCGCCGTCGCGAGCCTGCCGAGTGCCGCCGTTGCAACGGGCGTTGTCTTGTGCAAGCGGAATATCTCGTTTGCTATATCGGTAGAATCTATCGCGGAGCAGAGCACGCTGCCGTCCGCGGATAACGCTCTTACTATCTTTGCCAATTCTGTATCTCCTTTATAGTTTTTCATATCTCCCAAAAACATATCAGCTTCCGTCCCGGAGCAAATTATCACATATCAATTCGCAGTATATGCGCATTCGGCTTGAAGCCTTGATTTTCGTAGAAATTTATCGCGTCGTTGCCGTCGGCGACTTTTACCTCGATGTGCGAAACGCCGCTTTCCCGGAACACGCTCATTGCCCAGTCGATAAGCGCTTTCCCGTGACCGGAGCCGCGCGCTTCTTTCAGCACTATCAGATAGTCGATTTTTCCCTCGCTGCCGGTGATATCGGCCTTGCAGAAGCCGAGTATCTTTTCATCGTTTTCAACGACAGCTATCCTCGATGTACCGCTCTTTATGTCGGCCTCAAACGATGTCAGAGTGTCGCTGTACGGCTTTTTCGGGTACTTCCCCTTAAAATATACCGACATAGAGTTGTGATGCTCTGCGAGCGCTTTAAGGCACTCCGAGAGCTTATACGCTTCGCCGGAAGTCAGCTCCCTCATTTGGCTTCTCCTCCGTATTCCCTGTTCTTTGAGCGGATCATTTTCGCGACAAATGTGAGCTTCTCGGTCGTTTCGCCCGGCTCGTTCTCCTTCGGGTATTCAAATACCGCGCAAAGCTTGAAGCCCGCTCCCGTGAGCAGTTTCACGATATCCTCGCGGGGGAAGGCGGTCTCGGTGAAATAATCGGAGCTGCGGCGGTAGAGCTCGCCGTCACGCTCAAAGAAATCAAGCGTTATCTCGGTAATTCCCCCGCCGATGTACTCGTTTTCCCACACACAGAACACATTCTCGGTCTCGTAAACGAATGTGCGGTCGGCAAGCACTTTCTCGTGCTTGTAGGGCGTGTTCACGTCGAAAATGAATACGGCGTTGTTGTCACAGAACAGCGCTACCCGCTCTATCACCTTTCGGACATCGTCTATGCTTTCAAGGTGGTTGAGACTGTCAAGAGCGCATATCGCCGTGTCTATCGTGCCGTACATATCGAGCTCCGTCATATCCTGACAGAGGAACTGCACACCGTCGTGAGGCTTGGCTGTTGCAATATCGAGCATTTCCGGGGAGGCGTCAACGCCTATCACATCATACCCCATTTTCGCAAACAGCAAAGAAAGGCTGCCCGTGCCGCAGGCGAGATCGAGGAGAATACCCCGTTTGCCGCCGAAACGCAGGTTCAGCCTGTCAAAGTATCCCGCAAGCGCGGGGTAGTCGATGTTTGCCGTAAGCTCGTCGTAATATGCCGCAAATGCGTCGTAGCTCATTTCATCAGACCTTTTTTGCCGAGGCGGTCAAATACGACGCTGTAGCCGTCCTTTCCCGTCTGCAGGGTGCGGTTCACGCGGCTTATCGTTGCAGTGCTCGCTCCCGTCGTTTCAACGATATCGGCATATACCTTGTCCTGCGTCAGATATTTTGCGACAACAAGGCGCTGCGATATCGAGGCGAGCTCCTGTACCGTGCAGAGGTCTTCAAAGAACGCTTCGCACTCCTTCAGGTCTTTGAGCTGCAATATAGCCTGATAGAGAAATTCGCGGTTTTCGTAGTTTATTTCGTGCTTTTTCATAGTTTTTGTTCCTTTCGGGTGTTGTCTTTTTCTGATTTATTGTTTTACTGTATTATAGTTTATCACATAAAAGCCGAAAAGTCAAGGATTAATTGATAATTGAGGGGAATATATACTTCTTTTTTTCTTCGGCTTGGCAATTATACAGCAGACAGCCTTGAATTGTCAAGGGTATCCAAAAATAATTTTTGCTTTGTTATCTGTGCAAAAATTTTTTTCGGAGCCTCCCTTGACAATCCAAGTCTGCTGCTGTCTGTAGCAATTAGCCGAAGAAAGGAAAAGAATGTTACCCGGCATTTTGCAGAGACTCATTGCGCCCATTGCAGGGACTTGTGACGCGGCGGGACAATATATCTCCATTTCTGAATATAACTGCGCGGATTCGGTGTGGCCGCGCCACCGCCGGGTCAAGGGCCGACGTGAGGCCCTTGCGGGGGTTCGGGGGCAATGCAGGACGCATTGAAGAGCTTGCTCAGACCGCCGCACGGATGCGGCGCTTAAAGGCAAGCTCCGGAGAGCCCCCGTCTCATAATCTCTTCTTCTCGAGCGAAGCGACTCTCTCTTCTCTCTCACACCGCGGCGAGGCCGGCTTTGAGATCTTCGAGGATATCGTCTATACTTTCGAGGCCTACCGAGAAGCGCACCATACCGCCGTTGATGCCTGCGGCGACGAGCTGTTCATCGGTGAGCTGGCGGTGTGTGGCGCTCGCGGGGTGGAGCACACAGGTGCGGATATCGGCAACGTGTACTTCGTTTGAAGCTAGCTTCAGCGAATCCATGAAGCGCACGGCAGCGGGACGGCCGCCCTTGATGACGAACGAGATAACGCCGCTGCACCCGTCC
>JAFTAG010000318.1 GCA_017458655.1 Ruminiclostridium sp.
ACCTCTATCTCGTCGCCCGTGCGCAGCCGTCTCAGCACGAATATCAGCTTTGTGAACACGCTCACATAGGTCTGCGCGACGATAGGCTTGAATATCTGCTTGGCGTCGCGTTTGAGCTTCTCGCTCTTTCCGCTCACCGCGGAGTAGCATTCCAGCAGCTCGTACCGGTCGTGTATGCCGCGGTAGGTCGCGTCAACGGGCAGCTCGAGCGGGTCGCGCACGAACACGCTGTCGCCGACGTAGTGCCGCCTTAGGCGTTCCGCCGCCTGCTTTGTCATAGCGTATTCGATAAGCCTTCCCGAAAGCTCCTTTCGCAGCACCTCGGCTTCGTGCTTCGGGAGCAGCTCGGCGGTCTTTATATATATAAGGTGTGCCGCCATTTCTATGAACTCGCCCGCGATGTCTATATCCGCCTCGCGCATGGCGTCGAGGTAGGCGAGGAACTGATCGAGCAGCACCGAGATCTCGATATCCCGGATATTGAGCTTATGCTTTGAGATAAGGCTCAGCATAAGGTCGAGCGGCCCCTCGAAGATCTCGAGCTTGAAGCTTAACTCTTCCATTTCAGCAGATGAACTTCGTTATCAGGTCGAGGAACGAGTATATCACGTCTGCGAGCCACTTGAACGGTATCGAGATGATACCGGTGTACATCAGTATCAGCAGTCCTATCATAATGAACTGCTCGTATTTCATTATCGCGAAGTAGTATTTCTGCGGCAGGAACGCGAGGAACACTCTCGAGCCGTCGAAGGGCGGTATAGGGAGCAGGTTGAACACGCCGTTGAACAGGTCGAGCCACACGATGAGGTCAAGCGCCTGTATGACGTATGCCGCCACGCTCTCCGGGCTGCCGTTCGGGGAGTAGATAAGGTTCCCTATAATGTATGTCTGTGTGGAGATCTCGACTATCTTCATTATTATCATAAAGACGAGCGAGGACAGGATATTGGCCATTGGCCCCGCGGCCGCGGTGATCGCCATAGCGGCCTTCTGGCTCTTTACCTTGCGGCATCTCGACGGGTTCACGGGGACGGGCTTTGCCCAGCCTATACGAAAGAGGATTATGCCTATCGTACCGATAAGGTCGAGGTGAACGAACGGGTTGAGCGAGATGCGTCCCTGTCTTTCCGCGGTGTCGTCTCCGAGCAGCTTCGCCGACAGCGCGTGGGCGCTTTCGTGCAGGGGGAACACTATGAATATCATCACGGCTATCGAGAATGCCGTGAGCACCATTGTCAGCAGATTGCCCGACATAATTGCACTTATCATAACTATCTTCCTTTTATTCGTGTCTTCGGAAATTTTAACAATATCTTACCCTATTATACTATATAATGTGAAATTTTGCAAGCTTTTTTTCGCAATTATTACAGCTTGTGAAAAATTTGACGGGTGTTGACGCTCCCGGAGCGCCCCGTGTGCGGAAAAAGCGTTGTCTGCCACATAAGAGCGATTTTGTCGGGAATTTGCAAAAAACTATTGAAAATCAGGCCGGAATGTGGTATAATACTATAGATAAATCGACCAGACGCTGAAAGGATAATGAAAATGGCTGAAAACGAAATAAAAATGAACAAGAAGAATGTGAACGCTGCGACGGGCGAGGCCGGCATACCCGAGGGCGCTTTCCCGGATCTTGAGAACGGGCCTCTCATCGAGGCTATGAACGCGCTCAAAAAAGAGGAAAACAAGGAGACCCAGACCGCGCTCATTGAAAAGGTGCTTACCGCGAAGTTCTTTGCGCCCGTGGATATAATCGACGGCGACGGCAATCCCGTACAGGGAACGGGAAAGATACAGATCCCCGAAAATTCCAAGTTCAACTTCAAGCTGATACAGAATTCCAAGGGCGAACAGTTCTTCCCCGTGTTCACCGATATAGAGGAGTTCCAGAAGTGGAACAAGCAGCCCAAGATAAACACGATAATCGTGATATTCCCGCAGATAGCGCAGCTCGCCATGCAGAAGTCGGAGGAGCTCAGCGGCTTTGTCATCAACCCGATGACCCAGAATATAATCTTCTCGCAGGACGCCATAAAGCATCTGCTCGACGCTATGAATACCGTGGTTGAGAGACATAAGGCGGAGCCGAAGCCCGTACAGCTTATGTTCGGCAAGCCCGCCAATGTTCCCGAAGCGGTTTACGGGGCTTTCAGAAAGAAGCTGAAGAAATACCCCGAGGTGAGCGAGGCTTACTTCTGTATGCTGAAGCGCGACGAGCACGAGTTCTACCTTTTTACGCTCGAGATCGACGCGGAGAACGAAAGATGTAAGAAGATAGGCGACGAGCTCTGCGAATCCGCGAAGATGTTCCTCACCAAGTTCCCGATAATGGCAGCACCCGTAAAATCTCCGTTCGGCGAGGGCGCAAAGAAGGTCGGCGAGCCTTTCTATACGAAGGAATAACGGTATATGAGCAAATAAGCCGCAATTATCCCAAAACGGGGATAAGCGCGGCTTTTGTGTTTACGGAAAGCCCGTGCAGGCGGTATTGTGCAAACTACAAAAAAGCAGACTCCCGTCCGCCGGGATTTTTGGTTTGACTTGACGGGGAAAAGGTGCTATAATAATGGGTAATTCCGGTAATGTGACCCGAAAATATCGGCCGGTACAGAAATAAAAAGAGGAAAATGTAAAAATGGATAGTGAAAAGAACCGCCTCGGAACGGAGCCCGTCGGCGGGCTTATGCTGAAATTCGCCGTTCCGAGCATTATAGCCATGCTGGTTAGCGCGCTGTACAATATCGTCGATCAGCTGTTCATCGGACAGGCGGTCGGCACCGACGGAAATGCCGCCACAAACATCGCGTTCCCGCTTTCGACGATGTGTATCTCTTTCGCGCTGATGTTCGGCGTCGGCGGCGCGAGCTGCTACAATCTCGCTCTCGGACAGGGCGATACCAAAAAGGCGCCTTATTATATCGGCAATTCCTTCGTTATGCTGATATCGCTCGGAGTGCTTATGGCGGTGATCTCGGAGGTGTTTTTGACACCTATGCTGATAGCCTTCGGCTCCCCCGACAACGTCCTGCCCTATGCGCAGGAGTATGTGCGCATAACCGCGATAGGCTTCCCGTTCTTCCTGCTCGTGGGCGGGGGCGGGCATCTTATCCGCGCGGACGGCAGCCCCGGTATGACGATGGTCTGCAACATCACCGGCGCTGTGATAAATACCGGACTTGACGCGCTGTTCGTGCTCGGCTTCGGCTGGGGAATGACCGGAGCGGCGGTGGCGACGGTGATAGGTCAGCTGATATCGGCGGGCGTCGTGGTATGGTATATGCTGTTTCGCTTCAAGTCCACAAAGCTCACGAAGCAGCATTTTATGCCGCGCCCGAAGTATATCCTCAAAGTTATGTCCATAGGCCTTGCCTCGTTCTTCAACCAGATAGCGATGATGGTGGTGCAGATAGTGCTCAACAATTCGCTGAAATACTACGGCTCTCTGTCGGAATACGGCGACTCGATACCGATAGCCTGTGCGGGCATCATAATGAAGGTGAATATGATAGTGTTCTCGTTCGCGATAGGTCTCGGGCAGGGCAGCCAGCCTATCGAGAGCTTCAACTACGGCGCGAGGAACTATGACCGCGTAAGAAAGGCGTACCGTCTCTCGGCGGTTATCGCGGTGGTGATAGCGTCTGTAGCCTTCGTGTTCTTCCAGCTGTTTCCGCGGCAGATACTGTCGATGTTCGGAGACGGCACCGAGGAGTATTTCTCCTTCGGCGAGAGCTTCTTCCGCATTTTCCTGTTCTTTGTGCCGCTCGTGAGCTTACAGCCCGTGACATCGACGTTCTTCACCTCTATCGGCAAGCCCGTCAAGGGCATTATCCTCTCGCTCACCCGCCAGATACTCTTCTTCCTGCCGCTTCTCGTCGTACTTCCGCTGTTTATACAGCCCGGCATCTTCGGAGTGATCTATGCCGGCCCCGGCGCCGACCTTGCCTCCGGTATCGCCACCGTCATCATGGCGGTAATGGAATTTTCCGGTATGCGGAAGCTCGAACGGAATGAAAGATCCGGCGAGGCAATAAAATAACCGCGGCCGCCACTTGACAACCGCGGGAGAATGTGCTATAATACATATAGATTCGGGAACGTATCAAAGTGATCTTGCTCCCGGAATGACGGTTATTTAATAACCACCGGTGCCTGGAAGCTTTCGGTGGTTATTTCTTTTTCCGCAAAATGAGGTCTTCGATAAATATATGTGCAGCTGCGGCGACGTTCGCCGCATTGAGTATCAATATGTGCACAAGCTCGCCCGTAAGGCAGAGCAGTTCAAAGATAACACTCATAGTGTGCCTCACCCCCTTTGCAGTTTGGTGCTGCTCCGGGAGCTGGGATAAAACCACCTGTGACAGATGCGTTCCTACAGCATTCTCATACATATTTTATCAAAATTCACCACTATTGTCAAGCATAGTGCGTTTTTTTATTTCAAAACGCAAAAAATTCCCATAAAACAATAATAAAAGTTGACAAACGGGAAAAAGTGTAGTATAATATATTGGAATATCGCAAAAACGTATAATTAAAAGGAGATAAGCAAGTGGGACTTTTCAGTAAGCTGTTCGGAACGTACTCCGAAAAAGAGGTAAAGCGCATCGACGGTAAAAAGCAGGAAGTGCTTGACCGTGAACCTATGTATCAGGCAATGACGGACAAGGAGCTTTCGGGGCAGACAAAGATTCTCAAAGAGAGGCTCGATAAGGGTGAAACGCTCGACGATATCCTTCCCGACGCGTTCGCGGTGTGCCGTGAGGCGATGTGGCGTGTTATCGGCATCAAGCCCTATCCCGTGCAGGTAATAGGCGGCATAGTGCTGCATCAGGGTCGTATCGCCGAGATGAAGACCGGTGAAGGTAAGACCTACGTTGCGGCTCTCCCGTCTTATCTTAACGCGCTCACCGGCAAGGGCGTACACGTCGTAACGGTCAACGACTACCTCGCAAAGCGCGACAGCGACCTTATCGGACGCGTTCACCGCTTCCTCGGGCTGACCGTCGGCCTTATCGTTCACGACAAGGACAACGACGAGCGCCGTGAAGCCTACAACTGCGATATAACCTACGGCACCAACAACGAGTACGGCTTCGACTATCTCCGTGACAATATGTGCATCCGCAAGCAGGACAGAGTCCAGCGCGGCAACAACTACGCCATAGTCGATGAGGTCGATTCCATTCTCATAGATGAAGCGCGTACCCCGCTCATCATCTCCGGCCGCGGCGACAAGCCCACCGACCTTTACGCGAGAGCGGACAAGCTTGCAAAATCAATGACCTCGATGAAGGTCGTTGAGGTAGATGCAAAGGAAGAGCAGGACGACTACGAGGCCGATTACATCATCGACGAGAAGGCCAAGACCGCCACACTGCTCCCGAACGGCGTAAAGAAGGCCGAGAAGTATTTCGGCGTCGAGAACCTTATGGATCCCGACAACCTCACCATACTGCACCATGTCAATCAGGCTATCAAAGCAAACGGCTGTATGCACCTTGACGTCGAGTACGTCGTAAAGGACGGCGAGATCGTCATAGTCGATGAGTTTACCGGCCGTCTGATGTTCGGCCGCCGCTTCAACGAAGGCCTGCACCAGGCCATCGAGGCGAAGGAGGGCGTACAGGTAAAGCACGAGAGCAAGACGCTCGCGACTATCACCTTCCAGAACTTCTTCCGTCTGTACAACAAGCTCTCCGGTATGACCGGTACGGCAATGACCGAGGAGACCGAGTTCCGCGGCATATATAATCTCGACGTTATCGAGATACCCACCAACAAGCCCGTTATCCGTGTCGATCACCACGACCAGGTGTACAAAAACGAGCACGGTAAGTTCACCGCCGCGATCGAACAGATAAAGGAGTGCCACGAGAAGGGTCAGCCCGTGCTCGTAGGTACTATCTCCATAGAAAAGTCCGAGCTGCTGTCCAAAATGCTCAAAAAGACCGGTATCAAGCATGAGGTCCTCAACGCGAAGAACCACGAGCGTGAAGCCGAGATCGTGGCACAGGCGGGCAAGAAGGGCGCCGTTACCATAGCGACGAATATGGCCGGACGCGGTACCGATATCATGCTCGGCGGTAATGCCGAATACCTTGCGAAAGCGGAAATGCGCAGAAAGGATATCCCCGAGGAGCTTATCATTGAAGCTACCGGATTTGCCGAGACAGAGGACGAGGAGATCCTGAATGCGAGAAAGCTCTATATGGAGCTGAACGAGAAATATAAGAAGCAGATAGCTCCCGAGGCCGATGAAGTACGCGCTGTGGGCGGTCTGTTCATTCTCGGCACCGAGCGTCACGAATCGAGACGTATCGACAACCAGCTCCGCGGCCGTGCGGGACGTCAGGGCGACCCCGGCGAGAGCTGCTTCTTCGTGTCGCTCGAAGACGACCTTATGCGTCTGTTCGGCGGCGAGCGCGTGCAGGCGGTAATGGAGACTCTCAAGATCGACGAGGATGTGCCGATCGAGAACGGTCTGCTCACCAGAACGATAGAGTCCTCGCAGCGCAAGATAGAGGGCAGGAACTACTCGATAAGAAAGAACGTCCTCGACTTCGACGATGTTATGTCGCAGCAGAGAAGCACTATTTATTCGCAGCGTGCCAAAGTGCTTGACGGCGATGATATCAGCGACAGCATCAGATCCATGATGAAGGACAGCATACAGGAGAACGTGGATATGTTCTGCCAGGGCGATATTGCCGACAACTGGAACATCGTCGGTCTGCGCGAGCATTATATCGGCGTACTGACAATGCCCGACGATCTGACATACACCACCGATGAACTCAATGATGTAAAGAAGTCGGATATCACCGAGATGCTGCAGGAGCGCGCGGAGACTATCTACGCCGCGAAGGAAGCGGAATACGGCTCCGATGTGATGCGTGAGCTCGAGCGTGTCGTGCTGCTCCGTAACGTTGACCAGAAGTGGATGGATCACATCGACGCGATGGACGAGCTCAAACACGGTATCTATCTGCGTTCCATGGGTCAGAAGGATCCCGTTGTCGAGTACAGATTTGAAGGCTTCGCGATGTTCGATGAAATGATCGCGGCTATCCGCGAGGACACCGTCCGCGCGATACTCACCGCACGTCTTTCCGGTCAGAAGCAGGCTCCCCAGCGCGTTCAGGTAATGCGCCCCGATATGCCGCAGGGAACTGTCAGAAAGAACAATAAGAAAAAGCCCGATAAAAAGGCCGAGAAGAAGCCCGAGAAAAAGGAAACTCCCGAGCCTGCGGAAACACCTACAGACGCAGAATGAGTGTTAACGATAAATGATGATTTTCCCCCGCTGAAGGCGGGGGAAAATATTATACCGACCCGCTTGTGCGGGAGAAAGAGGTAATGCTATGCTGACGACCGAAGTAAGAAACGAACTCACCGAACACATAATACCGTTCTGGAACGCCCTCCGCGACGACGAGAAGGGCGGATTTTACGGATATATGGATCACGACCTTAAGCTCGATAAGAACGCTCCGAAGGGCGTGATACTGCATTCCCGCATACTGTGGTTCTACTCGAACTGCTATCTTGTGCTCGGCGACGACAAATGCCTTGAAAACGCCCGCCACTGCTTTGAATTTATGCGGAGATACTGCGTGGATCCCGAAAACGGCGGTGTATATTGGATGATGAACGCGGACGGCTCCGTAAACGACAGTATGAAGCATACCTACTGTCAGGCGTTCTTTATCTACGCCCTCGCGAGCTACTACGACGCGTCAAAGGACGGAAACGCGCTGAAACTCGCGCTGGAGCTGTTTGAAACGGTGGAGAAGCGCTGCACCGACGATGTGGCATATCTCGAGGCTATGTCCGCGGACTGGAAGCTTATCCCCAACGACGCGCTCTCCGAGAACGGTCTTATGGCGGACAAGACGATGAATACCACGCTTCACCTGCTCGAAGCCTACACCGAGCTGTACCGCGTCAGCAGTGACGAGCGTGTGCTCAACCGCTTGAAATTCCAGATAAACATTTTCCTTGACAAGATATACTATAAACCCGAGAGCCGTCTGCTCGTATTCTTCGACCGCGAGATGAACGTTATCGGGGATATCCATTCCTACGGTCACGATATCGAGGCAACATGGCTCCTCGACCGCGCGTGTGAAGTCATAGGTGACGAGGCGCTCACCACGAAAGTCCGTGAAATGAACGAGGCTGTGGTGAAGAATATCGCCGATATAGCATTCGAGAACGGTGCGCTGAATAACGAGCGTGACAAGGATAAGATAAACAAGATACATGTCTGGTGGGTTCAGGCCGAGGGCGTTGTGGGATTTCTCAACGCCTACGGGAAATACGGCGACGAGCGGTATCACGATATCGCGCTTGCTCTCTGGGAATATATCAAGTCGGATATCATCGACAAGCGCCCGGGCGGCGAGTGGTATTCGCAGATACTCGAGGACGGTCGTCCCGACCCCGCAAAGCCCGCCGTTGACCCGTGGAAATGCCCGTATCACAACGGCCGTATGTGTATGGAAGTGCTCAGAAGAGCGTGAATATGTAAAGGGCACCTCTAAAATCCCCTGCCACGGGCAGGGGATTTTACTTTGCCCGTTCGCTGCACCCGGGGCAAGCGCCGCGCGGCGGCGGGCGAAGCCCGACCGCCAAGCGGCGCGTTCGGGCGCGCCGCAGGCGCGCCAAATGCGCGCGCCGATGTCATCGGCGCGCTATAGCGCCGCCGCAGGCGGCGCGTTTTTTGCGTCGGGCAAAGCCCGACGCAAAACGCCGCTTGGCATACGGGCTGCCGCCCGATGCCGCGCGGCTCGCGCCGCGCCTGCGGCGCCAAACGGTGCCGGGCTATGCACGGCGCCTGCCGCATATCGGGAGACAAAGAAAAAGGCCGGTAAGACCGGCCTTTATATGTTTCGTTTATTCCGCCTTGGGCGCTCCCACGGGGCAGGTATCTGCACAAGCACCGCAGTCTATGCACTTTGAACCGTCTATAACGTAAGCACTGTCACCTGCGGAAATAGCCTCTACGGGGCAACCGTCTGCACACGCGCCGCACGAGATGCACTCTTCGGCGTTGATCTTATAAGCCATTGGATTAGTCCTCCTTATCTTTGGTTCGACGATATTCTTATCATCAACTACATTATAACAAATATTTTTAAAAAAATCAAGCGTTTTTTATGCAGTTTGCCACCGCTAACCAACGTTTCGGCGTATTGCACAATAAAACTTGGAAATTTATGGTGATATTTATGCCCGTCAAAAATGCCGAAATGTTTAAAAATCGCTTGAAATCCGAGCCGTGGCGTTATATAATAGTATTGGTAAAAATTATAGTAAACGACATAAATTTCTGAACTTTCGGCATTGAAAATTCCGTACTTTCCCCCGCCGGAGGCGGGGGAAAGTACGGAAATATATGTCGTTTACTATAGCAGTACAGAGATATTCCCCGAAAGGTGAAAATTACAGGAAGAACAGGCCTTGCCCCATGTGGAACGTGAAAGGCAAAAAGAGGCAATGAATGACAAAGCGTTATTTTAAGATGCTTACGCTCGCGGCTGCGGCAGTGTTCGTGCTTTGCGGGTGTGTGGCTATCGACGACCGGGGCGGTGTTGGGAAAGCCGGCTACGGCGCGGCGGAAAGCACGTCCGAGTACATAGACATAATTGCGCCCGGCCGTGTAGGTGAGGAATTCACCGTTATGATGTCCGAACACGACGACGATGAAGGTCGGGAGAGACCCGAAACAGCGGAGCCTGCCGAGCCGGCGGAGCCCGATATTCCCGAGAAGATCCCCGATACGGCAAGCTATCATGAGACGCTCGAAAAGATACGCACCGAAAACGGAGTTTACGGTATGGGAGTTGCGGTATTCCGCGGCGGCGATATCATTTACACCGATGCGCTCGGTCTTGCCGATATCAATAACAACATTCCCGTGACCGAAGATACGCATTTCCGCGCGGCGAGTGTGTCGAAGCTTATCTCCACGATCGGGATAATGCAGCTCTGCGATGAGAGCCTGCTCGACCTTGACGGCGACATTTCCGCCGAAACGGGCATACCTTATGAGAACTACAACGGCGACGAGGTGAAGTTGTGGCATATTCTTACGCACACGGCGGGCATCACCGATACCGATCTTTTTGAAAGCGCCGTGTCCGCGCGCTACAGCATAGAGGAAGTAATGAAGCGCTCCGTTACCGGTATCGAGCCGGGAACGTTCTACAATTACAGCAATCTCGGGGCGGGCTCTATGGGCGCGATAATAGAGCGCAAGACGGATAAATTTTTCCACGATTATATGCGTGAGAACGTGTTTGAGCCGCTGGGAATGAACGCGTCGTACGTGATAGATGATATCACGGACAAGCTGAGCTGCGCGGTCATTTACGACCATGACGGCGAGGTGTTCAATGTTCCCTCGTGGGGAAGGACTGCGGCTTATTATGAGTCATTCGGCCTTGGAAATTCCTACTATACGGCGCAGTGTGAGCTGCTGATAACGGCGAAGGATCTTGCGGCTCTCGGGACAGCTCTCGCGGGCGACGGAACGGTAAAGAGCGCCGGCGGCGAGCGTATCCTAAGTGAAAAGGCTGTCGCGGCGATGCACAAGTCGTATTTCAAGAACAAGACATTCGATATGGGCCTGAACGTCCGTATCTATGACGGAACGCTCGTTGACGGAAGGCTTATGTGCGGGCATCCCGGCAACGCTCTCGGAGCTATCTGCGGGCTTTATTACGACAGAAGCGACCGTACCGGCGTAGCTATCCTGACCAACCGCTGCGACCTTTATATCAACGACAACGGCGTCTATAAAATGCTCGACGAAGCCGTTAAAGCTACATACGAGATGCTCTTTTAAGAGGGCACAGAGGGTTGATAGGTCGCTAACGCTTGAGAGAAGCGCTGACGCGCTTGGGGAAGGTAAAACTTTTGTGTACAAAAGTTTTCCCTCCCCCAACCCCCCACCTTTTCAAAAAACTTTGCTGGCTTCGCAGCTGAATTTGAAAGTTTCTGCTCCTATTGCACAATAGTGCAGAAGCGACACAAAAGCTCACAACCGAACATAAAAAGAACAGCACTGTACAAATCTGCACGGTGCTGTTGTTGTATTAGATATGTCTTACAATAGGGGCAGCCACTTACAAATCTAACTGCGGAGCGATACGGTTTTTTCGAAAGAGTGGGGGTCTGGGGGAGAGGAAACCTTTCTTCCAAGAAAGGTTTCCTTTTCCCCATGTGGCTCGCCCACAGGCGAGACACGTTTCTCGAGCGTCAGCGGCTCTCTGTGCCCTCGTCTCACGCCATGCCGGCTGTTATTATTGCCATTTTATAGACCTCGTCGGCGCTGCAGCCTCTGGAGAGGTCATTGATCGGGGCGTTGAGACCCTGCAGGATAGGGCCGTAAGCTTCATAGCCGCCGAGGCGCTGTGCGATCTTATAGCCGATATTGCCGGCTTCGATAAGCGGGAATATGAACGTATTTGCCTGACCCGCTACCTTTGAATCGGGGCACTTGGTCTTTGCGACTTCCGCGGAAACGGCCGCGTCAAACTGGAATTCGCCGTCTATAACGAGCTCCGGGTCGATCTTGCGGGCTTCGATAACTGCGTCGTGAGAGAGCTGGACAGTGCCGCCCTTGCCGGAGCCGTAAGTGGAGAAGCTGAGCACCGCGACCTTTGGGTCGATGCCGAAGAATGCGGCAGTACGGGCAGTTTCGACCGCTACTTCCGCTAGCTTCTGCGCCGCTGTCTGCGTAACATTTCCCTCTTTGTCAACGCTGTCGCTGTAGCTGAGGTTTATGGCGCAGTCGCCCATTGCGATCGTCTCTTCCTTGCCGTCCTTCTCTCTGAACAGTATGAACGAAGAGCTTACGAGCGAGGAGCCCTTCTTTGTCTTGATTATCTGGAGCGCGGGACGGACCGTGTCCGCTGTGGAATATGTCGCGCCGCCGAGCAGAGCGTCCGCTTTGCCCGCTTTTACGAGCATCGTGCCGAAGTAGTTGGACTTCCTGAGCAGGTCGCGGCATTCATCTTCTGTCATCTTGCCCTTGCGCAGCTCTACCATTTGCTTTACGAGAGCGTCAAATTCCCCGTAAGTGAGCGGGTCGAGGATCGTAGCCTTTGATACGTCAAATCCGCCGTCGGCAGCAGCCTTCTTTACTTCATCGACATTTCCGCACAGGATAACGCCCATGAGATCTTCTTTGAGCAGTCTTGCCGCCGCGGAGAGGATACGTGGGTCTGTGCCCTCCGTAAGTACGATAGTCTTTTTGCTTGCTTTGAGATTTGCAAGCAGTTTGTCAAACATTGCCATTTCCGAGATACCTCCGTTTGTTAAAAATCTATGAATCATTATAGCACTTTTTTGTATAAATTGCAAGCATTTTTCAGTGAAATTTTTACCTGTAATAATGTAAAACTCTTGCATTTGACGGAGGATTGTGATATAATATCAGCTATCTACCGAAAAACCTGTTTCAGTCACCCCGCCGAAGGCAGGGGAAAGTACAAAAGCATCAATGTCCGAAGCACAGAAAACTATGTGGTTTATTATAAAATGACGGGGTGTGGGATAATGAACGATAAAGAAAAGTCTGATTTGATAAAGAGAGCGATAGAAGCAAGAGCGTTCGCTTATGCGCCGTATTCGGGATTTTCTGTGGGCGCGGCAGTGCTCTGCGCCGACGGTTCGGTCTTCACCGGCTGTAATGTAGAAAACGCGTCCTACCCGTGCGGCATCTGCGCCGAGCGTACCGCGGCGGCAAAGGCTGTCGGTGAGGGCAGGCGTGATATTATCGCTGCAGCGATAGTCGGAAGCTCCGCGGAAAAGTGTACGCCCTGCGGAGTATGCCGCCAGTTCCTGTTTGAATTTGCTCCGGATATGATCGTGCTTTGCGGCGATAAGGACGGGAATTATGCGGAATATAAGTTGAGCGGGCTGCTGCCCGAGGGATTCGGCCCGGGCTCGCTGGGGTGAGAGAGGCAGGCGCAGACGCAAGGATGCGCCGTAGTGCGCGCCGCAGGCGCGCTTTTAGCGCCGCAGGCGCGTATCATCGCGCCGCAGGCGCGTATATCCGGCCGCACCGTGGGGGCGGCCGGGGGGCGGGGGGCGCGG
>JAFTAG010000319.1 GCA_017458655.1 Ruminiclostridium sp.
GCGAAATATTTTCGCAAAACAGGATCGTCCGATATCCGGACAGACAGGGGGTGAAACAATGACCGATATGGAAAAGCTGCCGGAGGAGCTTTACGGCGTGCTCTCCGACCTGCTCAACAGAAAGAGCAATATCGCGATACTCGACAGCATACGCGGTGAGTACGGCGTGCTCAACTGCCTGTACGATATGGAGGACGGCGCTTCCGCGGGCGAGCTGTGCAGACGGCTGCACGTTGTACCGGGACGAATGGCGGATATCCTCAAAAAGCTCGAGGAGAAGGAGCTCATCGTCCGCACGAGAAACGAGTCTGACCGCCGCGTAGTAAGAGCGCAGATCACCGATAAAGGGCGTCGGGTCTCGGCAGAAAAGCGAACAGAAATACGCGAGGAATACCGAGGGCTGTTCCGGACGCTCGGCGAGAACGATACCAGAGAGCTTATAAGACTGCTCAGGATAGTGCTCGCTTACTACCCCGAACAAAACGAATAAATAATCCGTAAAAAAAGGGGTATATTTGGTATATATGTCAATTGATTTAATGAGGCTTTTGATATATAATTATTTCGTAATAAGAAATATTCGCGGTGCGAAATAACAAGCCCGTGTGACCGGCTTCACCGTGAGAAAGAAGAAAGCTCCGTGCGGAGCGGGAGGTCAGAAATGCTGAAAAACATCGGCGGAATAAACTATGAATGCTACCCATTGACATCGGCGCAGAGGCTCAATCTTTGCAATATCAAGGAGGGCACCACAGACGAGGTGGAAAATATCGGCGCAGGTCAGTATCTGAAAATAGAGGTCGATCTCGCCGCGATGCGCGAGGCGCTCAACCGCGCGGTGGAACGCTGCGAGTCGATGAGACTGAGGCTCTGGAAGGATCCCGACACGGGAGAGATATGGCAGTACGTCGTGCCTTATCAGAACGAATACTTTGAATACTACGACTTCTCGGGGTGGAAAGAGGAGAAGGTGCACGAGGTGCTCGACAAATGGACACACCAGCCCTTCGACACCTTCGGCGGCAAGCTCTCGAGAATAGTGATACTTAAGCTTCCCGACGGCTACAACGGCTTCTACTACAACGTTCATCATGTATGTATGGATTCGAGCTCCGTCATAGCATTCACCAAGGACGTTATCGAGATATACTGCTCGCTGATGTATGATATGCCCTATCCGAAGCCCATGGCCTCCTACATCGCCGCCGTAAAGCGCGATATCGCGTATGAGAGCAGCAAGAAGCAGCAGAAGGACGAGGAATACTGGCAGAAGCAGATAGACCTCCCCGAGCCTATGTACACCGACTATACCGGCCCCGGCAGACTTATGCAGCTGCGCAAGGAGAACAAGAACAAGAAGCAGCGCTGGGGACTGCTCGCGAGCTCCGACGGCAAGGGCAACACGATAACCTACGAGCTCGACGTTGACGCCACCGGCAAGATAATGCGGTTCGCGAAGGAATACGACCTACCGGTGAGCATCATTATCCTGCACGCGATAAGGACGGTGCTCGCAAAATTCAACAACGACAGCAAGGACGTTACTATAACCGACCTCGTCAGCAGACGTTCCACGCTCGACAACAAGAAATGCGGCGGCGTGAGAATGCACGCTTTCCCGCTCCGCACGATAATGCCGCTCGGCACGACCGTCCTCGAGTCTATGCGAATGCTCAAGAAAACGCAGGACGAGCTGTTTATCCATGCGGATTACGACCCGCTGAAGGTGTTTAACGGTCTCGCCGAGAAGTTCGGCGCGGCGCCCGGCTCTACCTACGCGAGTGTGGATTTCACCTACCAGCCCGCCACGATAGGCGCGATAGTTGACGCGCTCAAGGGCATTTCCTTCAAGAGCAGGTGGTACAGCAGCGGCAAACAGCCCAAGCCCATGTACATCACGGCAATGCACCGTCCGAGCGACGGCGGCCTCAACTTCTACTTCGGCTATCAGAGCGAATGTGCTACTCCCGAGGAGATAGAGTTCCTGTATTACTTCACCGGACGCGTGCTGTTCCGCAGCATTGAGAACCCCGACAAGACGATAAAAGAGATCATAGATATGACATAATAGATGTCATTCCCCACGCCGGAGGCAGGGGAATGACGAAAAGAACGAGAATAACACGGCAAAAGCCGATGAAAGGAGAAAAATACCATGTTTGAACAGATGAAAGAGCTTATAACCCGCTATGTCGAGGTGGATCCCGACACTATCACAAAGGACTCCCGCTTTATCGAGGACCTCGGCTTCAATTCTTACGATATCATGAGCATGCTCGGAGACGCGGAGAGCGAATTCGACGTAACTATAGACGAGGAAGCTATAATGAAGTGCAAGACGGTCGGCGACCTGCTGGACTATTTCGGAGGTCAGAAGAATGACTGAGCTCAAAACACTGAAACAGCTCGTTTATAACGCCGACGAGCAGTTCGACAATGAAGTGTTCCTCACCGAATATATCGACAAGAAGTTCCGCAATACGACCTTTCACGATTTCCGTACCGCCTGCGACAGCATCGCGGTGTGGATACAGAAACACTTCACCGAAAAGACGCACATAGCGCTGGTCGGCGCGACATCTTCCGAGTATCTCAGCGCGTGGTTCGGCGTGCAGTGCAGCTGCAACGTGTCGGTTCCGCTCGACACCAACAACATCCCCGAGAATATCGCGGACGAGCTCTCCCGCTCCGACAGCAAGGCCGTTTTCCTCGACGAGAAGCACGTCAAGGATATCCCGCTGTTCAAAGAGCGCTGCCCGCAGATAGAATACTATATACACC
>JAFTAG010000320.1 GCA_017458655.1 Ruminiclostridium sp.
GACGAGGAAGCCGGTAATAAGTTCAATATTTTCGGTATGGCAAAAGCGGACAACAGCGATCTGAAATACTATGGCGCTCTGCCGATAGACACCGGCCTCGACTTCGAGAAGATACTGCTCGACGACGCGGAAGCGCTGAAAGAGCTGATACACGGCTACTGCGGCCTTAAAGCCGGTGAGCTGGAATACACTCTCGGCGATAAGCACCCGACCTTCCAACCGGTTTTAGGCAGCTACAAGGTCATCTCCGACGAGGTACACAGCGTCGATGATGTTCTCGAGAAATTCTCGGACAGCATAGACCCGAAATACGCAAGCTACATCGTTTCCAACGACCTTGCGGATATAGACGGCGAGCTGTACCGTATCGACCCATACGGCGACACTGCTGCGGACATGGAATCGTGGTATCTCGGATACGATGCGGCGGGAGACGAGCTGACCGGGCATTTCGCGCTGATAGATTTCAGCAGCCTCGAAGGTCAGTATGACGAGGTACGCGGCAGCGATGTGCTCAACAACAAGGCAAACTACCAGTTCTACGACATAACGGTGCAGAATATCGGCGGGAATTACGTCATCACCGACTGCCGTATCCTCGGAGAGAACGGCTATCAGTGCCCGCGCCTACACGGCCTGTATTACGATTCGGGGCTGACCGACCGCTCGCTTATCACCAACCCCGAAGTAATGCCCAAAACCGGCAAGGGTGTCCCGGAGTCCGACTTCACCGCGGACGAGCAGAATGAGATACAGCGCTTTCTCCGGGCGTTCAGTGATTTCAAGTCCGTCGATGTCATGGGCGGAGGAGACGCGGTGGAATGGACAGAAAGCCGGCAGTCCGAGTTCACATATCCCGACAACGGCGAGACCGAGATGATAAACTACTATAAATGCACGAAATATACCACGCTCGCGGAGATGAAAGCCGCAATGAGCGAGTATATGACCGACAACTATATCTCTACCCTCGACAAGTGGTTGAACACGGCTTATAAAGAGATCGACGGGGAACTGTATGCTGCTGGCTTTTTAGGCGACGGCGAAAGGCCAACGACCGGTATCGACTATGTTTATATCGAGTCGGCGGAGAGGTTTGACGGCGGGATACTGCTGAATATGCGCGCGTACGGCGATCCCGAACACTGGGGGGATCAGTACAATGCAAAAGACGTTCACTTCACCGTAAAGCTCGTAAGCACGCCGGACGGCTTCAAGGTCGATGAATACAACGATGACGGGGCCTACTATCTGGAGTACTTCTACAGCATTTCCAGCAGAGACAGGTTCTGAAGATAATAAAAACGCACTGCCGGGTCTGACAGTGCGTTTTTTCATTTTTACGGTTCGATTACCCGGGTTTTTTGTAACTCCCGAAGGCTTTGTCGATCAGTGAGATCAACAGCAGATTGCTTTGAGGCACTTCATTTAATGCAAGATATGATGTAGTGAAAGTACCGTTTTTCTTGTCGAGAATAAACTGTATTCTTGCCTTGACGTCCTTGTTTTTGTATTGACAGCGACCGGTAAATTCGACAATTTCAACATTTGATTTGGTGTAATCCGGCTTGCCGTCACCGTCATCATCGGGGCCTTCAAGTTTTCCCGTAAAATACTTCCATGTAGGCATGGTAAAGAACGCCGAGAATGCTTGATCGTATGTGATGTTCGGGTAAGTGTAGGGTGAGCCGTTTTTGACCATTTGAATATTCGGGTCGTCTTTTTGAACAATGTTGGATATCTGGTCATCTATGCCGCTGAACCATTGCGGGTTGCTTTTGATCACAACAACTCCGACCATGATTACCACTGCAACAATGATCAGCTTGCCGAACACGGTTTTGAGCAGACCGAAAAGTCCTTTCAGCAGATCAGTCCATGTTGGGACGGACTCGTTCGTCTTTTGGGGCTCTGCTGCTCCTGATGGCTCAGAAGCAGCAGTGTAGGACTGCACGGGTGATGTCAGTTTTGTGCCGCATTTTGCGCAGAATACGGCGTCATTTGGCAGATTTTCCCCGCATTTCGGACATTCCATATCTAACCCTTCCCCTCTTCATTCAGCTTTTGAGTACAGGATATGTGCCGATAACATCACCGTTGGCTGTAGTGCCGTCCGTGCTTCCTTTCCAACCGAAGCTTTCGGCTTTGAAGTCATTGGCATTGGGTACATCATAGGGCATGGAACTGCCGCCGTTGTAATACACAACATATTTGCACATACCGGATTCTGAGTAGCATTTTATCTCGGCATTATCCGGCAGATCGACCTCCTTTTTGATATAGTCAGCCAGTTTACTGTTGAATTCGTCTTTATTCGCTGCGTTTTTTAACATTGACGGATCTTCATCAGCAGTGACCTCACCGTTGCTTACGGTAATGGTTATCGTCTTTATACCGGAGCCTAACTTAACTCCCATACCCATTGTATCCATATTTGTAAGGTGTACATCTACAGCGTTTTTTATTGTTTTCGCTGTAGAGTTTGCCGCTTCTGTCAACGCAAGTAATACTACTGCATTTTCCGTGTTTTGATCTTCACTTGCCCGAGCAGTGTCATTTGGCGCAGTATCGCCGTTCCCACAGGACGAAAAGCAAAAAACCGATGCCATAAGTGCCGCCGATAATAATACCCCTGTTATTTTTCCGAGCTTTGTCATTTGAATGACCTCCTTGTATTGTGTTGTTACATTACATTAAATAACACAAATGCGTGCTATTTATCATTAATTATAACACATAAATCGGTTTTTGTCAACACAAAATTGTGCTATATGCTATAATTTTTACAACACGATTTTGGGAGGAACGTCAGTGGGTACTTATAAACGTATAAGAGATCTGCGTGAGGACGCGGATCTTACACAAAAACAGGCGGCAGAGAGACTGTATATGCACCTGACACAATACAGGAGATACGAGAGCGGAGAGAGCGAGATCCCTATGAATATAGCGGTCAATATTGCCGATATGTATAATGTCTCTCTCGATTATATCGCCGGAATATGTGAAAATAAAAGAGGGCTGACGGAATCCACTCTCGATGCTGAGGAGACCAAGCTCATTAAGGGATTCAGACAGCTCAGCGCCTCCGATAGGGGACGCATTCTCGAACGCCTTGAAATGCTGACGGAAAAAGATAAAAATAAAAAGGTGCAATAGACGATCGATTGCACCTAAACCCCGTACTTAACTCTCAGTCTTGACAGCTTCTCCCCGAAAGGCTCTGCGAGGAACCAGAGGAAGACGAAATTCGACACGGCGTAGCTTATCGTGTATGGTATAGCCGTCACGAGCGCGGTAAGATATACCGCGATATCGAAGCTCCCGCTGTACCATAGCGTCGTCCAGATATCCATAACGAACGAGTAGGCGATGCCGGTAATGACACCGAATGCGAGCAGCAGCGCGCGGTGCTTTATGAGCGGGTCGGAGAGCAGCCCCGCGACAAGCCCGATAAGCCCCCACGCGAGCATCTGGAACGCCGTCCACGGCCCCTGCCCCGCGAAGATGTTGGATATCACCGCTGACAGCGAGCCCACAAGGAAGCCCGTTTCACCGCCGAGGTACATACCCGTTATGATCGTGAGCGCGGATATCGGCTTGAACAGCGGGATAAACCGCCCGAGCACGCAGAGCGCGATCATTACCGACGCTATGACCAGCCGCCTTGTGCCGGTCTTTTTCTTTTCAAATCCCGAGATGAACACGAGCAGCGACATTAACGCGACTCCGAGCGAAATGATGATATGGCGGCTGTTGTCGAACACCGCCGAGCCTATGACCGTGAACGCGGGGATAAGCACAAACGGGAAAGCCCTGCCGATAAAGCGGCGCGCGGCTTCACTGCGTATCGTTATCATATTTCCGC
>JAFTAG010000321.1 GCA_017458655.1 Ruminiclostridium sp.
CGTCGTAGCTTGAAATTTCACCGTTGTGTACTATCGAATAGTCGAGCAGCGCGAACGGGTGAGCGCCGCCCCACCAGCCGGGGGTGTTCGTCGGATAGCGTCCGTGAGCCGTCCACGCGTAGCCCTCGTACTCGTCGAGCCGGTAGAACCTGCCCACATCTTCCGGATAGCCCACCGCCTTGAACACGCCCATATTCTTCCCGCAGGAGAACACATACGCGCCGTCAAATTCCGTGTTTATGCGGATGACGCACTTGACGGTGAACTCCTTCTCGTCGAGCTGCGAGGACGTGAGCTTTGTGGGGCGCGGGTCGAGAAAGTACCGCCAGATCAGCGGCTCGTCCTTGATCTCGGGGATATGACGTATAGGAATGCGGCTGAGGTTGATAATGTCGAAGTGACGGTCGAGAAAATCCTCGGTCTTGACGCGTGCCTCGGTGCTGTCGTAGAAAACGTGAAACGCGTAGTGCTCCTTGTACTCCGGATAGATACCGTAGCCCGCAAAGCCTCCTCCCAAGCCGTTTGAGCGGTCGTGCATATATGAAATGCTCTTTACTATATCCGCTCCGCTTACCCGATTTCCGCTGCGATTTATGAAACCCGAAATCGCGCAGCCTGCAGGAATTCGGACTTTCCCTTCTTTAAAGCTCATGGCTGAAAACCTCCCGAACTCGTTTATTTCAATACAGATATAATATCACGGTTTGAAGCTCGCGTCAATACATTTTGCAAGAAATAATTATAAATCCTTCATAATTTGTATAATTGCTATAATTTTAACAATATTTGCACCCGCATTTGCATAAATATCACAACAATAATTCATATATGCTAAAAGAAACCGACGAAGAGAATGACGCGGTCGCCGCAGCAACAATGCACAGCGGTGCCCGATATAATTTTTGAGTTCATATCAAGGCGCGGTAAATGCAGGAAACGTGTCGCAATATTGCAAAAAGGCACGATCATTTCGCGGGGAATGGAGCCCGGAAGCCCGACCCGAAAAACAAAAGAGCCGAGAAAGCTCTCAGCTCCTTCGTTTATTGGCGGTGTGATAACAAGGCACATTCAATGCTCCGGTCAGTATCGCCGCAGCGGCAGACGATGGCTCCGTTCATTTCCTTGCAACACAATGCAGCCTGAAAAATCCACGTTTTTCGCCTGCTTCAAGTGTAAGCCCCGAACCGCGGCAAAGCTCACGCACTTCTGCGACGCTGTACACGTGCACGTCTCCGTGGCCGGAAAGGTTTACGACCGGCAGCTCCACATGATTAAAGAACCACATCATCGGCGCTGTTTTTGCGGTCATATCCCGCAGTATCAGTCTTCCGCCGGGACGGAGCACACGGTGCACGCTGCTGAAGAAATTCCGAACATTCGGATAGTGATGAAAGCTCTGGCAGCAGATCACAACATCGAACGACTCGTCGGCGAAGGGCAGCTCTTCACAGTCGCCGACTATCAGATCGACACCCTCCATATTCTTTGACTTCGCGACCTCGATCATTTCCGGCGTGAGGTCAATTCCCGTGTAGTGTTTATCGGGATATTTTTCGTGCAGCAGCGTCAGCATCGGAGCGGGTCCGCAGCCACAGTCGAGAAGGTCGGTGAACGGCTCCTTTTCAAGCTCCGCGAGCACATCGGGATAGTCCTTCCTGCACATCTTGTAAACGCCGCCCTTGTCGGTCTCATAGACCTTTGCGGCTTTTGCGAACTCTTTTTTTGAGAGCTGCTTGTATTCGTTATCGGTCATTTGTATCCTCCTTTATAATACGTTAATTAGACCCGTTTTTTCTCCGAGGCGGATATAAAAGTGTTATTGCTATCCCTGTCGGAGGCGGGGAGAGATACGCCTCGATTTTTGCGCTCGCCCGGATACGATCTGCATTGGCTTGTGCAAGACTAACCGTATTACAGCCTAATTCCGCAAACAGATCGGATATTGTTTTCATTGGCGAATGAGCGTTGAAGCGTTAACGGCAGCCTGTCATTCGGAAATCCTCCGGGACGCCGCAAGGACGCGGTGCCCCTAAAAAGAACCTCCGAATGGGGCGGCAAGCGGTTTTCGAGGTGCCCGTCACTTTACTCCGCACAAGATCGTTGACCCGCTCAGCGCCATAACAGCCGCTTCCGTTCTCGTCATAAACAGCCCGTTTGTCGTGTCGATAAGCTCGGCCTTCTCATAGCCCATATCGCGGAGCTTCCGCACAAAAGCCTGCATATCGCCGTATCTTTTCGGCGACATTATATCGTGTATCGCAAAGGTGCCGCCTTTTTTCAGCACGCGGAGAGTTTCAAGCAAAAGCTCCTGCTTGTCAGCGCCGGAAATGTTGTGATAAACATAATTGCTTGTTACAGCATCGAATGTCTCGTCCGCGAAATCAAGCTTCACGGCGTTTCCCGGGCGAAATTCAACGCTGTCCCCGACGCCCTCGACCCGTGCGTTGTATTCGCACAGCTCCTTGTTGAAGGACGCGTATTCCGCTCCCCAGCGGTCAATGCCGATCATCTTCGCTCCGGGATTTTTCTTCGTGCAGGCGATCGTGAGCGCTCCGCTGCCGCAGCCGACGTCGAGCCCGATACCGCCATCGGGGATATGCACAAGACTTGCCGTACCTTCGATCACCTGCTTTGAAAGCTTACGTTCGCCCTTGTACGAATACCTTTCGTGACAATAGCAGAGCCATGCGGAAGCAGCTCCGAGGCCGACAGCGCCCGCTCCGAGTATAAATGAAGCGGCTTTTCCGAAAGACGACCTGTTTTTCCCTGCGATCGCAGAGCCGACTGCAAGAGCACACGTTCCCGCGCAGAATCCCGCTATCATTCCGTTCGGCACCCAGTTGCGGTAATCCGGCTCATCGGGAAGCCTGTCGAACAGCGAATATGTCTTTTTCAGAGGGGCTTCCTTCAGCTCGCATTCCGCGTACATCAGCGGTATCGAGGCTTTCAGGACAGTGTGACTTATCATATTGAAGCCGTTGCTTTCGATGAATTTCTCATAGCTTTCCTCGTCCCACTTTGCTTCAAATGCTATGCCCGCCGCCGTCAGCAGCTTCGACATCGCCCCGCTCACTCCCTCTTTATCCGCGTGAATGAAATTCGGTGCTATCAGCCGTCCGCCCGGGCGCAGGACGCGCCTTATCTCCGCAAGCACCTTTTCGGGCTCGGGAATTATATGCAGCGCATTTGAAATGATGACCGCATCGAAGCTGTCATCGTCATACGGCAGGAACGCCGCGTCCGCGAGCTGAAATTCGAGGTTTGACGGCACATATCCCTTTCTTGCCTGCGCGAGCATATTCTCGGCAAAATCCGCGGCGATCATTTTTTCCGCGGCGTCGGCTGTATTCTTCGCGATAAGACCCGTTCCCGTCGCGAGCTCAAGCACGGTCTTTCCGGCTATCGCTCTGCGTATCATGGCGTACATTTCGCGGTACGCGGGGCGGTTGATACGCATAAACAAATTATACACCGGCGCGTAAAAATTCCATATCGAGTTTTCGCTTTTCATTTTTTACTTCCTCCTGTAAAATTGTTGACTTATGATAATTATAATGCTATAATAAATATCGGCGGCGGAAATCCGCGGCCTGTATGTAATGCTTTTTTTGGGGGGCGGAATATGAGATATAAGAAATTGCTTGCAGCAACGATGTCGGCGGTCATGATATTGTCGGGTTGTAATGCGGACAAGCCCGCGGAGACTTCGGCAGTTACGGAAGAAGTAACGACAACGATAACGGCAGAGGTAACGACTGTTGCTGCAACTACAACAACATCGAGTACAACAGCATCAAAAACGGAGAAATCGGAAAACGCGAAAAAATACTTCGTTGACTGCAATGAAAGACCTTTTGACAACAAGGCTCTTGATATGTTTGAAAAGGCTTTTTACGGGAGCTGGAAGTGTACCGATACACGCGGAGCCTCTATACCGGAAACACTTGTACTCACATACGCCAAAAGCCCGTTTACATTTGAGAGCTGGTATTATCCGTGCGGGATAATCGAAACGGACGAGATTTTTGCGCTCACTTTTATCAACGGAGGTATAGGTGGTTGTTTCGTGATTGAGAAGACTGTCCCCGATGTAATGTATCGGATCTCGGAATATAACTGCTCAGATTTTGTGATTGACGAACACGCGTACATATACACCGACCGAAGCGAATATAAAGCACCCACCATGCCCGAAAACGGCGAGATAAGCGTTTTCGGGTGGTGTTGGCTTGAAAACAAGTATGGTGAGGATTTTACTCGAAAATTTGAGGAAGCATACAATGAAGACTATATTGACGAAGACGGTCGTGTATGGTCGGTCCACGGCGAAGCGTGGCTGACCGCCGAAAAAAGAATCATTATCAGCAGAACCGACAACTCTGTCATAATTGTTTTGACATATAGGGACAAGGAAGAATCCGAAAGATATTCAAGAGGCAATTCGGATGTCAGGCCGACTGAAAGACAATTCGCTCTCGTATTTGAGAAAAGTGACAGCGGAGAATGGAGTGTTACGGACTATGAACCGTTTAACGCTCCGGAGGACGTGAAGCTCTTCAGTGTTCCGATGATGTTCACCAACGACAAGGGAAATTTCTCGGAAGCCGCAGGAATGTGGCTCAGTCGTTATGTTTACGCGGACGGTCACACATACCGGAGATTTGACACCGGCGGCGAGAGTATTCATGCGGAGCATTTCGCCGGCTGGGTATTTACAGACGATGATAAAGAGGCTGCGGAAATAGATGCCGCGTTCGCGCCGTACTGCGACGAGAACGGGCTTAATGTGAAGCTTATATCCTCAAAGCGGGAGGTGCAGACTTACTATTTGCTTGAAAACACGTCCTTCGAGGAAAACTATTGGAAGCATACGCTCAGGGGCGACGGATATATGCACTGGAAGACGTATGTGGTCGATGATGAGTGGCTGGTGTATCTCGAAACCGATGATTCCATAGGTATTACATTTGTCGGTCTTGCCTGCCGCGACGACATTTACAGAAATATCCAATGGGCTCTTGATGTACTGTGGGAATACAACGACAAATACCCCGACATGCGGGTGATATTCCGCACCGATATGGCGGAAGACAAGTCGTACCTCGATATTTCGGCGAACGCGGACGAGCTGCCGGAGATAGAAAAGCTGCTCACGGGGAGCGGGGTGGATATGAGCGAGTGCAGGCTGCTTACCGCCGACGAGGTGAGAACGGAGTGGCTGCCGGTGAAGTGTTGCGCGCATTACGACGGGAAGTACACGGAATGTGAATTTCCCGCGAACAGGCTGAAAGCGTTCACCTATTCACGCGGCGACGATGTATATAGGCTTGAAAGCTTTACCGGAGTTGAGGGCGTTGACGGCGTTCTGAAATACGTTGAAAGCAACTGCACGGCGGAAGAGTTTGAAAAGCTC
>JAFTAG010000322.1 GCA_017458655.1 Ruminiclostridium sp.
AGCGCCGTGTATCTGCTCCAGCACCCACTTTTCGTAATTGGGATTTTCCTGCATTGCCCGATATCCCGCGTCTGAAATACTCACGGCGTAGGTGTCGCCGAACTGTGTTGGGTGCAGGACGAGCGAGGACACGCGGTCGTTGATGTACGCCTTGTAGTCGTCGAGCGACCGTTCGTTTATGCAGTTGTCGAGCGCCTGCGCGAACTCTGTGTTTGCAGCCGGCGACGGCGCTGCGCTCTCGGTAAACGCCTTTAAATACGCGGTCTGTGCGGATATGTACATTGTGTTGCTCACGTCAAAATTCCCCCTAAACTCTTGCTTTCAGCCCGCCGTCGGCGGGCTGAAAGCGCTTTATCAGCTCACATCAGCGACGCTATCGCCGACATCATTTCCTCCTGCGGTGTAGGCTCGCGGTCCTCGGCGCTGCTCATGCGGGACTTCGCTTCTTCCAGCAGGCTCTTCGCCGCCTTGACGGAAGCCTCGTCAACGTCAAGCCCCTGCTCCTTGCCCGCGTCGCATTCGCGGAGATCGGACTGTATCAGCTCCATGACTGCCTGAACCTGCGAGCGGGTCTTCGCGGCGGCAAGCATACGCGCGAGCTTTGCTGCGTTTATGCCGACAGAGCCGCTGACTTTTTCGGATCCTATCTCGTCGTCCTCGGTGGCGGGAGCTTCTTCTTCCGCGATTTCTTTCTCGCTCACAGCAGTCTCTTCGTCCTGCGCGTTCTCGGCTTCATTGGCGGCAAGCCCCTCGGCGGAGAACTCGACCCTGTCCTGCGTCACGGGCTTGTTGGTTTGTTCTTCAATGTCGTTCGCAGCGCGATTTTGCACTTTTTGAGCGGGCTGATACGCAGTCAGATAATTGTCGATCCCTCTTATCATAAGATCACCGTCCTTGGCAAATAATATCGTTCTATCCCCCGCTTCGCGGGGGGATAGAATCGTTGGTCGCACACTCTACGCTTTGACGCTAAAGAAAAAGCCTTTCGACAGCTTTTGGCTCATAGCGTCGAACTTTTTGAGGTACGGTTTCGCTTTCGCGTTTTTCTTCTTCTCATACAGCTCGTTCGCGTATTCCGTGGGCGACTTCACGCGCACCTTTCGGTCATCGTGTGTGCCGATGCTCCAGCGGCTTATCCCGCCGTCCTTGTCTATCGCCCAGCCGTCCGCGACGAGTTTATCCCCGCGAGCGCTAATGTTTGCGCGGCACCACTGATCGCAGGACTTCATATTCGCGATCTCTTTTTCGTATTCTTCCGCGAGCTTTGGGTCATTCGCCATTTTCTTCAAAAACTGCGGAGAAATAGCGACATTCGTGGTCGCGTTCGAGCCGTAGCGCATACCCTGCCTGAAATCTGCGGCGACAAAGCTGTAATCCTTGAACTTGTCCTGTAAATACGAAAGCTCGTCATTGACGGTCTTGCGCGTGGTATCGGTCTGTGTGCTTCTGCTGACGGGATAATTGTTATATGAGCTGTCAATTCTCATTCCCATACGCTCACCCCCTCAGACCGTAATGTCAATAGGCTTGTGAACGCGTATCGGGTCGGGAGTTTCATCGGGCACAACGACCTCGACAGTCTCCGTTCCCGTGACTGCCTTAACGCCGTCATTCTCGCCGTTTTCGTCCGTTTCAGGAGCATTCCCGAGTTTTCCGGTCTTGTTCTCTTTTTCGGTCTTTTCGGACTTCTTCTTTTCGGCTGCATTTGCCTCTTTCTTGGCTTCCTCGCGGTCGGCTTCACGGGCGCGGTCAATGTTGTCTCGAAGCTCGGTGGTCGCAGCTTCGAGGGTGTCCGTCTGCTTCGATTTAAGATCGGCAGCGTGTTCCTCGGTCTCTTTCAGCTCTGCCTGTTTCGCGCTCGTATCGGTCTTGACGGAATGCTCTATCTCCGCTTTGAGGATACCCGCGTGACTTTCGTCCTTTTTGAGAGCGTGCTGCTGCACCTGAGCCTGTTTGAGCGTGGTGCCGGCTGTCATAAGCGCCGACATTGTGTTTGTGATCATAGTATCAAATCCTTTCTGTGAAATACTGGCAAGTCCATGCCGCAGCTGAAATGTGTCGGACTCGTTTTCTCCCCCGCTCCGAGGGGGAGAAAACTTCGGACAAAACTTTCCCGCTACATTTATTATATCGTCCGAAGCCGTATGAAATCAAGCGAAATGCCGTGAAACGACCTTTTTACGACGCGAATCACATCATCAGCATTACGGTCAGCGTGAACTCGCCG
>JAFTAG010000323.1 GCA_017458655.1 Ruminiclostridium sp.
TCGGCAAGATACCGCTTGACTATCTTCGTATTCATAGAAGCGTTGGGATCGACGGGGGAGTTAGATACCTCATACGCGAGCTTCGGCACTGTGCCGCCGCTTTTTACGTTCAGCTCGTCGATGTACGCCGCGCCGGAGAGCGACTGGAGCGTGATACGGTTCTCGCCCTTGTTGAGATATACCGCCTTAAGGGTATATACCTCGAACTCGTTGCCCTCGCCGGCATACACCGCGCCGACCTCAGTTCCGTCAACCGTGGTGTAGGTGCCGTCATAGCTCGGTACCTGCGTTCCCGTCCCACCGGTTATCACCGCGACCTTGGTCTTGTTGCTGCAAAGGCGAATGCCGAGGTCGTAGTGCTGCGACGAGGGAACCGTCACCGTCAGCGCGGCGCAGCCGTAATCCGACAGACAGATAAAGCCCTCGCCGTTGAAGCCCGTAAGCCCGCTGGTATATGACTGCGCGTCGGAGCTTGTCTCGAGCTGATATGTTTCCTCGAACTCCACGGGGTCGATGACCGCGTCCGCCGGGGAATATGTGTCATGCGCGAGCAGGTCGGGGATAATGACCGTTTCCTGCTGTATCTCCTTGGTGGCATCGGGGTCGGGCACCGCCTCGGTATATTCGGGCGGGAGCGTGACTTCGCCGTAGTCTATCTCCCTGCCGCAGCCCGACAGCACGGCCGCCGCGGCGATAACGGCCGCGAGCACCCGTGTTCCCCGATGACGAGGAAATGCTTTTAACTTCATTTAGCGATCTTTCTCTCCTGTCTTTCCTGAACCTTTATGACAGCCTTATCGCCGTTGGAGATGTAGCTGCTGAAATTGGCGGGAGCGCCGTTTATTTCGAGTATTATCTCGCTGTTGGGAACAGCGGGGTCGATATTGATGCTGTTGAGCAGGTCGAGCAGGATATAGTCGCCGTTTCTCGGGGGCAGTATAACCTCGTCGCCGTTGATCTCAACATGGATACCGCCGCCGTTAAAAGGGATAGCGTTGGCGGACTTGACGGGTCTTACCTCTTCCTGCTCATCTGCCGCGTTTATTTCGTCAGCCGCGCCGCTCTGCGCTTCGTCCGTTTTCTCCGCGTCATCGGCTTTTTCTTCCGCGTCCGCGTTCGGGTCGGAAGCCGCCTCCTCTGCCTTTTCGGCCGCCTCGAGATCGGCTACTCTTATCGCGACAACGGGACCGTTGTTCACGGGCTCCTGTACGGGAGCGGGCTTTTCGGGTATGTCGATATCCTCGCCGATGATGTTGCCGTAGCTGTCATACATACGGATAACATCGCCGTTCTCAAGGACGTAATCTTCGGTTATCGGGTCTTCGCCGACGCGGTATTCCACGCCCTCGGTGCCGCCCTCAACGATACGCAGCAGGTCGCCGAAGGTGACGATACCGGAGGTCTCGATGCTGTCGAGCGGCTGTATCTGATAGTCGGGATCCTTCTTTTCACCGTTGACGACAGCTTTAAGGCCGATAGCGTACTTGTCGCCGCCGAATTCAACGACACCGCTGTTGAAGCGATCGTATCCGACAACATCAGATAAAGCCGCGGACGCGTTATAGCCGCTCATGGCGGGGGTTATGCGGATCCTGTCGCCCTGTGTCACCTTAGTCATAATGGAGGCGGGGCGCTCGTTGACGAATACCTCGGCGGGTGTCATTGCGCCGCCCTTTATCGTTCTTCTCACGCCGTTGAGGGTATATGTGAGGTTGCGGCCGCTCCTGCCCATTATCTCGTGGGACTTGTAGCCCGCAATGGTGAGCGCCTCGTAAACGCTGAGCTGCTTGGTGTCGAATACGCGCACCTTGCTGTCGTTCACGGTGATGACGGAGAAGTCGTAGCCCTGATCGAGCATTGACGTAACGGCTATGCCGAGCGGGGTAACGTACTCTGCACCGAGCTTTGCGCCGCACTCATCCACGTTTTTGAGGAAGTCCCCGCCGCCTATGGCGACTCTTGTCTCGTCAAGCCCGAGCTTTTCCGCAACGAGCGGGGTAAGGCCTTCGATAAGGCTTCCGCCGCCTACCAGAAATACCGCCGCGGGGGATGAGCCGTTCGCTTCCTTTATGGAATTACAGATAGTGTCGGCGAGCGTTTCCACTGCCGGCGTGAGCATTTCCGCAACATCGGTGCCCTTTGCTTTGTGGGGATTTCCGAGAATATCGCGGTACTCGATAGTCTCTTCGCCGTTCGAGCACGCCTGCTTTATCATTTCCGCAGTATTGAAGTCAACGAGGTAAGTGCGGATTATCTCCTCGGTTATCTCGTCGCCCGCCGTTGTAGCCATTGCGTAAGCTACAACCGAGCCGTTCTTCGCTATCGCGATATCGGAGGTGCCCGCGCCGATATCTATCAGCGCTATGTTGATGAGCCTTATCTCGGGCGGAACTATAACGTTCATCGCGGCGATAGGCTCCAGCGTGAGGCTCGTTACCTCCAGTCCGTTGATATCCATTACGGAATACAGGCCTTCGACAACGATGCTCGGCAGGAACGCCGCCACCAGGTCGATAGTGACCTTGTCGCCCTTGTGCCCTTCAAGGCTTATTATCTTGTAATCGTCCAGTCTGTAGCTGATTATAGAGTGTCCCACGCAGTAGAAGAGAGTTCTTCCGGTATTGCTCGCGTCGAGCTGTGCCTGCGCCTTCTGTATCGTCTCGACCTCCATTGACTTGACTATGTCCTCGGTGAGGACATCGCGGTCGGATACGTCGAATTCCAGCTGCACCTGCACGGTCTTTAGCGCGCGTCCCGCAGCGGCTATCGAGACCTTTGCCAGCTCAACGCCGTTGCGTTCCTCGAGTATTGATTTAGCCTGCGCGACTATCTTCGCCACCTGCTTGATATCCTCGACCTGACCGTCCACCATTGCCCGCTTTGTGTGCGGAACACTGACATAGTCCTGCAGATAGAACTTGTCGTCTATGTACTCGCCGACGATGCCCACGACGGTGCGTGTTCCTATGTCAAGCGCGAATACAAGGTCTCCCTGCGGTTTCAACTCTTTCTCTGCTGTTGCTTCCATACTCTGTACTATCCTTTCTCTAAACATATTTTTTTACGTTCACTGAAATTTTATATATTACTCAAGAAAGTCCTTGAGCTTCTTGCTTCTTGACGGGTGGCGCAGCTTGCGAAGTGCCTTCGCTTCTATCTGTCTTATGCGCTCCCGTGTGACGTTGAATTCACGGCCGACCTCCTCGAGCGTACGCTGTCTGCCGTCGTCGAGGCCGAAACGCAGCCGCAGCACCTTGCCCTCGCGCTCGGTAAGCGTTCCGAGCACCTCGTCGAGCTGTTCCTTTAAGAGCATCTGCGACGCTGCCTCTGCCGGAGCCGGAGCCTCCTCGTCGGGTATGAAGTCCCCGAGGTGGCTGTCCTCCTCCTCACCTATCGGCGTTTCGAGGGATACGGGGTCCTGCGATATGCGGATTATCTCGCGCACTCTGTCCAGCGGGAGCTTCAGCTCCTCGGCGATCTCCTCCGCGGTAGCCTCACGGCCGTTCTTGTGTAAGAGCGTGCTGCTTATTTTTTTAACTTTCGTAATTGTCTCGACCATGTGTACGGGTATGCGTATCGTTCTTGCCTGGTCGGCTATGGCACGCGTTATCGCCTGTCTTATCCACCATGTAGCGTAGGTCGAGAACTTGTAGCCCTTGGTATAGTCGAACTTTTCGACCGCCTTGATAAGGCCCAAGTTGCCCTCCTGTATCAGGTCGAGGAACTGCATACCGCGCCCGACATACCTTTTCGCGATACTTACCACCAGTCGGAGATTAGCTTCCGACAGGCGCTTTTTCGCATTCGGGTCGCCCTGCGCCATACGCTGCGCCAGCTCTATCTCCTCCTCGGGGGTGAGCAGCGGCACGCGGCCTATCTCCTTCAGATAGATCTTGACGGGGTCGTCGATAGCCATCTGGTCGGCCGAGAGCGCCATATCGAGGTCGTCCTCGCCCGCGTAGTACAGCGCCGAGTCGAGATCCTCATCTATCGTGAAGTCGTCCACGATGTCGATGTGGTTCGCCTCGAAGTCATCGTAAAGCTTATCTATCTGCTCCGCGTCGAAGTCACACGTTTCAAGAGCGTCCGTTATCTCCTGCGTGGTAAGCTTTCCGTTTTGCTTGCCGTGCTCGATAAGCTCGGTAAGCGCCGATTTTAACTCTGACATTTGTTTGCAACGTCCTTTCTTTTGCTTCATTCCCGGATCCGTCCGGGGTCTGCGGTTTATTCGGAAACACCGCTCTTTCTGCGGCGTATCTCTTCCATTCTGCTGAGCATTTCCTCGTCGGTGAGCTCGGTAACGGGCTTCTCGTCCGTGTGTCCCTTGTGCTCTATGAGCACATCTATGTATTCGTCGAGCCGCGGTATGCTGTACGGGAGCCTGTCCGCCTGCCTGCACATCGCTGTTATTCTTGACGTTTCTTCTGCCGAAAATTCGCTTCCTATCGACCCGATACTGATATCCTCGCCGTTTTTTACGCAATTTGCGATATATTCATACACTTTTCGGTTGAATTCGGTAGGAAAGTCGTTCGGTGTCAGCTTCTTCTCCACCCTCGCGAGCATGTCCGGCGAGTGGAAAAGATACGCGATTATGCCTCGTTCTGCCTTTTCTTCCCGCGGGAATGTCAGCGCGTCGGGATTTATCGGGTCGCGCTTCACGGTGCCGCGTATCAGCTCCCGTTCCTCGGTGCGCCGCTCGGCTCTCGCGTTGCGCTTCATTCTGTCCTTCACGAGCTCGGTTATCGCGTTTATAGGCTGCCCGCTTATCCTTGCGGCCTCGGAGATATACACCGTTCTGTCGGTATCGTTCCCAATGCCCGCAAGAAAGCCCACTGCTTTTTTGAGGAATTCCGACTTGCCTGCGGGGGTATCGGTGTCTATCCCGGCTTTCAGCCGCCCGAACTCATGGTCGAGCGCGGTGGAGGTGCCCGTAAGCAGCTGTCTGAACGCCTCGGCTCCGAAATTCTTGATATACTCGTCCGGGTCTTTGGCGTCCGGGATATTAAGCACTCTCGCGGTCACCCCGGCTTCCCCGAGCAGGTTTATCGCCTTCATCGTCGCCTTCTGTCCCGCGCCGTCCGCGTCGTAGGATATCACCACCTCCGCGGCGTACTGCTTCATCACGTTCGCCTGCTGCGGCGTTATCGCCGTTCCGAGCGTGGCCACCGCGTTGTCGAAGCCCGCCTGGTTGAGCGAAATGACGTCCATATACCCCTCACAGAGTATCAGGAACTTTTCCTTCGTGTTTTTTGCGAAATTCAGCGAGAACAGGTTCTCACGCTTGTGGAAGACCATTGTCTCGTCGCTGTTGAGATATTTTGCGGGAGCGTCCTTTTCAAGCGTCCTCCCGCCGAACGCGATGATATTCCCGCGCCTGTCTATTATCGGGAACATCACCCGCTTACGGAATTTATCGTACAGTGAGTTGTTTTTTCGCGCGAGCAGGGCGCCGGCTTCCATTTCGTCGTCGGTGTAGCCCTTCCCGCGCAGGTAGTAGTGCAGATTATGCCAGCCGTCCGGCGCGAACCCGAGACCGTATTTGCGTATGGTATTCGGTGTGAGCCGACGCTCCGCGAGGTAGTCCAGGCCCTCTTTCCCCTCGGGGGAGAGCAGTATGTCGCGGAACCACCTTGCCGCGGTACGGTTCATTTCAAGCAGCCTCGTGCGCTTCTGCGCACCGCTGTTGTCGAGACCGTCCTCGGGTACGGTCATACCCGACCGCTGCGCTAAGAAGCGCACGCTTTCCATATAGTCAAAGTGCTCGATAAGCCGCACAAAGTTGATAACATCGCCGGCCGCCCCGCATCCGAAGCAGTAAAAGCTCTGAGTGTCGGTAAATATGTGACAGGAAGGTGTCCTTTCGGAATGAAACGGACAGGAGCAGACATAGTCGCGTCCCGCACGCTTTAATTCGACATAAGACGACATCACCTGTACTATGTCGTTGCTCGCTTTGAGAGCATCCAGAAAACTGTCCGGCAGCCGCA
>JAFTAG010000324.1 GCA_017458655.1 Ruminiclostridium sp.
GAACAGGAACCCGAACGCGATATCGGTCATATACCCGCAGAACAGCGCAAAAATGCACGAGGAGAGCTCATCCTCGTACATCGAGACCGCCACGGCGAGCGGGATAAGCAGCACGGGCTGCCACCTTCCGAACACGCCGGAACGCATTATAACGGTACCGATCATCAGCATCATAATGAAGATCGCCCATTTCGCTATGCGGTAACGCTTCTCCTCGCGGGAAAGCTCACTGCCGGTAGGAACCTTGTATTTCATTGATCGTCCTTGCCCTCAAATCCCGTGACCACAAACACCTGCGTGACCTTGAAAACGTCCTCGGTCGGAGTAATGACCGCGTGCTTTGTAAGCCCGTTGTTGTCAACGAACACGCTTTGTACCGTTCCGACCATTATATCTCCCGGGAACACCGAGCTTCCCGATGTAATGACCACATCGCCCTGCTTTATCTCGCTGCCCTTTGAGACATAGCTTACGAGGCAGCAGCCCGACGCCGCGTACTCGGCATCGTTCTCGGTAACGCCAACCGACCTTGTCTCGGCGGTCATCACTCCGACATTCACATCGGGCGAGAGTATCGTCTTGACTACGGAGTAATGCTCCGAGGTCTCGCTTATCATACCGACCAGCCCGACCGACGTGAACACCGGGTCATACACCGCTATCCCGTCGGCAGTCCCGCGGTCTATCGTGAAGCCGCCGTAGATGTCCCCCGCATTTCTCGCGATGACTGTGCAGGGCGGCGACCATGTATAATCGGTATGCTCCTCCGCGATACCGAGAATGGTACGGTACTGCTCGTTCTCTTCATCGGTCTTTTCCTTGTCGATAAGCTGCCCGTACATATCGGTGAGCATTTCGCGCAGCCTCTCGTTCTCGGCCTTGTATTTGCCCGCATTCACGAGCGTGTCTATCGTACCGGAAACCCAGTCGCTGACAGCTTTTCCGGCCGCGACAAAAGGCTGTGAGATCGTGTCGAGGACGCTCTGGGGGAATATTATGTTGTTGCCAGAGATCGCGGCGTATATCATTATACCGAATACCAAGGCGAAAATACAGATTATCACCTTGAATTTGCCGCTGTGAAAAAATTCCTTCATATTACTCCTCGACAACAGCGCTATGCTGTTCCGTTATTACCTAAAAACCGAAATATGCGGGGAGATGCCCCGCAAATTCGTATTATTGTTCTTTTTCATTACTTGTATGAACACCTTTGTTCATACGATAAGCCTCTCTCGCTTCGGCAAGGCACGGCCTGTTCGCACCGCCCCGGAAGCCGATGAACCGCTCCTGCACGTTGTCCTTTTCCCAGCCGCAGACCGGGCAGATGTCATATTCCCCGTCAACGCTCCCAACGCCGCAGCACGCGCATTTCATAACATTCATCGCAAACCTCCGTCACTGCTTGTCGTAATACTTCTCGCCCGCCGTGGGGATAAAGAATGTGCGGATATAGTCATCATCGGACAGCACGAGGAAATACCCCGTGTCCCGGTCGAAAAACAGGTAGTCCCCGTCCTTCGACATCTTGTGCAGTACACTGTCGGAGGTGGAGTTTATCAGCTCGTTCGCCATATCGAGGTATTCTTCCTTCGTGATATCGCCGAACTCCGCGCCGTGCTTCTCGTAATGCTCGTCGTACTTCTTTTTATTGCGGAAGGTGTAGCGCTTCGCCTCGGGAACGGTCGTCGTATCGGCATCCTCCGAAAACCCGGGAACTTCGGTCATTTCGGCGGCTATCTCACCGGCAGCCTCGGAGAGCGCGCTGTCGATCACGCCCGAAACGGAGCTTCCGACGCCTGCAAGCTCATCGCCTACCGAGCCGCGGACGCTTTCAAGCTCCTCGGACACGCTCGTTATGACGCTCGTGAGCTCCGCCGTTGCCTCGGCAAGCTCGTTCAGTCCCTCACCGATCTCTTTTCTGCCCTCGTCAAGAGCGCCCGATATCTCTGCGCCCGCGGAGGCGAGCGCGCCGTCAGCGGCCTGCTTCACATACTCGCACGAGCAGAAGCAGAGCATTGCCGCCAAAACAAGCGCGAACAGCTTAAGAACTAATTTTTTCAAACCTATCAGCCCTTTCAGTTATTGGCGAGCCTGAACGCCTTTGCGCCGTGGTGCGGCACGCGCACGCTTATCTTATCGGCCACGGGAGCTTTCAGCCCGCTCCAGAGCTCGCAGCACACCAGTCCCGCGGGCAGCTCGAGGTCTTTGAGCGGTATCTCCACGCGGGTGTCCTTTTCACCGGTGTTGAATATCGCCGCATATACGGCTCCGTCGGCGCTGTAGGCCTTCCAGAGTATGTGCTCTGTGCCGTATATCGTCCTGCGCCATACCTGTTGGGAATTGCGGGCGAACCGGTGCATTTTCAGTATCGCGCCGTTCGTGAGCAGCCGCATTGTGAACGGGTCGCATTTCGAAAGGTCGCCGCCTATGAACAGCGGTGAGCGGAAGATGCTCCAGAGCGTCATCATCGTGATCTGCTCGTCCTCGGTGAATTTCGTGCGGATATGTTCGCCGTAATCCTGCAGGATAGCCCCGACCGGCAGCATATCGGCGTCCGGCCAGTGTCCCGCGCCGGAATGTATGCTCCACTTTTCGCAGCGCTCGAACATCGCGTACAGCAGCTCCCACTTATCCCAGAAGTCGTCGGTAATGCGCCACATATTGGATATCTGCTTCAAGAGCTCGGCCTTTTCGAGCGGCGCGGGACCGGGCGAGATGCTGAACACCATATCTCTGCCGCAGCCGTCGAGCGCCCTGCTTATCATAAGGAGCTCCTTTTCCGCCTGCGGGAATTCTCTTGCTATATCATCGCACTTGATGAGATCCACGCCCCACTCGGCGTACAGCTGAAAGAGGCTCTTGTAGTATTCCCACGCGCCGTCCTTACCGGGATCGACGCCGTACATATCCGTGTTCCACGCACAGATACTGTCGGTCTTTGCTATGTCACGGGCAGTCTTGTCGGTTCCGAGAATGGGCGTATTCGCGTGTACAGCCTGTCTCGGTATGCCGCGCATGATGTGTATGCCGAATTTCAGTCCGAGGGAATGCACATACTCCGCGAGGGGAGCGAAGCCCTTCCCGCCCGCGGCCGAGGGAAACCTGTTCTCCGCGGGGATAAGCCGCGAATATTCGTCCATACACAGCTCGGTGAAGGGGTTATACTCGTGGCCTTTGGCGTTCGGCTCGCTCCACTGTATATCCACAACGACGTATTCCCAGCCGTGCTGCTTGAGAAATTCCGACATAAAATCCGCGTTGCTCCTGACGATATCCTCCGTCACAGCCGCGCCCCAGCAGTCCCAGCTGTTCCAGCCCATAGGGGCGGTATCGGTAAATTTAAGCATATCTCTGTCTCCTTTTCCGTCCGTTTCATTCACGCATTGTTGTAGTTTATCTCAAGGCCGGTGAACTCCGCGGTGTTATTGCCCGTCGCGTACAGGCCTATCACGGTACCGGTAAAGCCTCCGCACACCTCGGAGGAAAGGTATTTCGTCGCCGCTCTGCCTATCATAAGGCCGTTTGCCATAAAGACGTAATCCATATTGTCGGCGGATACGGTGATATTGACGGTCCCGTCATTCGAGAAGGCGGTGGTCTGCTCGTGGTTTATGCCGCCGATATTCAGCCGCAGAACGGTCTCAAAGCCGTTATCACGCTTTCTTATCGCTATATCGTAATGCTCCGTTTCGGTATGGTAGAAGGTCACGCCCGCTTCCCCGCCGTCGGTATTCACGGTTATTTTCAGCGTGAAGCAGAAATCGTGCTGGTGGGTGCAGATGAATGTCGGGGAATCGGTATCGTCGAGCGTGACGTTCGTTCCTTTGAGCGTTATGCGATCCTTCTCAAAGATGTAATTCTCGGGCTTCGGCTTGCGGAGATACTGCCAGTCAGCGTTCCACAGCATATTCCCGAAGGTGTAATACTGCTTGTCTTCCTGAATGAAGTCACCCGCGATATCGTAATACTCGTCGCAGGTGCCGTATGTTCCCGCTGTGAACCAGCCGTCCTCATCGAACACAGCCGGCACCATAAACACCTCGCGGCCGAGGTGGTGGTATGTCATCCATGCGTGTATCTGACGGAAGCCGAGGCAGATGATATGCCAGTCGCCGACCCTGTCCTGAACGAGCTCTCCGTGGCCGATGCCCTGTATCGCATACGGAGCCTTGTCGCGGTTGGTGAGAACGGGGTTGCCGGGGTAGCTCTCAAACGGCCCCCACACGCTGTCGGAGCGTGAGTATGTCACCATATGTCCGTACTCGGTGCCGCCCTCCGCCGCCATAAGATAGTATCTGCCGCCGATCCTGTACATATGCGGCCCCTCGAGAAATCTTCCGCCGGAGCCCTGCCAGATGCACCTGCCCTCACAGAGTTTTCTGCCGGTGGTAATATCTATCTCGCACTGTATAACGCCCGCAATGCCGTTCTCGTCCTCGCCGTTGCTGATGAAATACACTCTCCCGTCGTCGAACAGAAGCGACGGGTCGATGCCGCCCTGCTCCACGAATATCGGATCCGACCACTCGCCGTAGATATCGTCCGTCCAGACGTAGAAGTTCTTGTGGGTGGTATCGTTGGTGGTAACGAGATAGAAGCGGCCGTTGTTATAGCGCAGTGTGGGCGCGAAGATACCGCCGGAGCTGAATATCTTGTCGAGATCGACCTGTTCCGGCCGCGTGAGCGCGTAGCCTATGCGCGTCCAGTTGACGAGATCGTCGCTCTCGAACAGCGGGACTCCCGGAAAATACTGAAACGAGCTCGACGCGAGGTAATACTTCCCGTTGGCGAAGCACACCGACGGGTCGGGATAAAAGCCTTTGATTATCGGATTGCGGTACTTCATTCACGTTTCCTCCCAAATCATCAAGACGCACCCGCGGTGCCGCTCCCCAAGCGTTCCTTCGGGTGTTCCGCAGACATCGGCCGCCTTGTATGTGTTATTACAAATGTCATAAAATATTATAATATCATTTATGAAAATTGTCAATTGTATTTCTGCATAATTAAGTGTATAATATTAGTGTATAATAATGACATTATACCAAATCTTTTTGACGCTTTGTGTAAACCATTACAAAAAGCAGACCCTTTAACAGGAGGAACAGTAAATGAAGAAAATCAGTAAGATCATCGCGGCGGCTCTGTCGCTCGCATCGGTCATTTCTGCCGCGTCTTGCGGAGGCGGCGGCGGAAGAACGGAAACAACCACGGCAGCAGACGGAGGCGGCGCGTCCGCAACATCGGCACCCGCCGAAACAACAACGACCACCTCGGCCGTCGAGATCGTTACATACGATACCAACGCGGAGGTGCAGGACGCCGTAACGAACGTTGAAGTTGACGAGACCATCAAGCCCGAAAAGAAGCTCGTGTTCATGGGCAACTGGAAGATCGACAACACACAGGCCGCTATCGAGCTTTTCAAGGCTAAATACGGCACCCCCGAGGAAGGCAGCACCGCTTACGGTGAAAAGACCGAGGACGAGGTCGTTGTATCAAAGGTGGTTGACTACGCTTCGAGATACGATAAGCTCGGCGCAGCTATCGCGGCCGGCGATCCCCCCGACATCTTCCCCTTTGAGAACGATATCTTCCCGCTCCCGGCATACAAGAATATGTTCCAGAACATCGACGGTATCATCGATATGAGCGGCTCCGAGTGGGACGGCTGGAGAGAGCTCTCCGACCAGTTCGTATGGGCAGGCAAGCATTATCTCGCTCCCTGCGAGTTCTACCCCGCACAGATACTCTACTACAGAAGAAGCGTTATCGAAGAAGCCGGCCTCTCCGACCCGTATGAGCTCTTCCTCAACGGCGAGTGGGATTGGGACGCTTTCCTCGATATGGCGGATAAGTTCCAGAAAACGGGCGAGAACAAGTATGTCTGCGACGGCTGGTACATTCAGTCCCTGCTCTTCGCATCGACCGGCGTTCCTGTAGTCGGCATCGAAAACAACAGAGTCGTGAACAACCTCAACAACCCGAACGTAGAGCGCGCGGCAAACATCATCGCAACGCTCTGCGAGCAGAACTACCGCTACCCGCTCGTTGAAAACGGCTGGAGCGTAAACGAGAAGGCCTGGGTGAACGGCGATACGCTGTTCTTCGACGACGGCTTCTGGTTCTATCAGGGCAACGGCCACAAGTACTGCGAGAAAATGGGCTGGGATTACGACGAAGTATTCTATGTTCCCTGCCCGAAGGATCCGCAGGCCGACAAGTATTATCACAGCTATAAGGTATTCGGCTACGCTCTCTGCGCAGGCTCCACCAACTATGACAGCTACAAGGCTCTCTGCCAGTGCCTGATCCTTTCGCTCAACGACGACAAGGTAAAGGAAGCCTCCAGAGCGCAGCTCATGGAGAACGAGAAGTGGACGGAGACACAGATGCAGTTCAGAGAACAGCTCTACTCCGTTACCGATACTCCTCTCACTCCCCTCTTTGACTTCAGAACAGGTATCGACAACGATAACGCCAAGTCCGACGGTACGGCTCCTATCGACCATATCATCAAGGATCCCTACAACGATTCCGCAAACACCTTCACCGGTGCCCGCGCGGAATACGGCGGAGTTATCCAGGCCTCTATCGACGAGCTCAACGCGGCTCTCGAGGCTGCCGGAGTTTAATCACAGCAACAAAAATACCCCCGTTTGGGGGTATTTTTGTTATTTTACATTATCACAGGCTTTGCGGTGTAATCGAGCCCGCAGACCCGCCTTTTCGCAAATGTCAGCGCGTAGAGGTCTCCCGCCGTTGCTTCGAGATAGGCACATCTCGCGGCCTTCTGACCCGACCCGGCAAGCGTTTTCAGCGAGGTGTCCATTGGCAGCGCGCATTTCGCCGCGGCAAGTATCTCCCTGCCCTTTTCATTCATTCCGAGAATATGAACATACGGAGGCGGGGATTTGAGGTCGGTCTTTTTGATACCGATGAACTCCGCCATTACGATGCGGCGTATGCGCGCCATTGTGTAGCGCTTCGTCTTTATCAGCATATACAGCTCCGCGAGGTTCACCGATACCCGCGCAGCCTTGTAAATGCGGTTCTCCAGCCCCATAAGCACGTTCGGCGCCTTTTCGATCTCCTCCGGCGACATCGTCCGCAGCTTCGCCAGAATAGCGGTCTCGATATTGCGCAGGTCGGCTATCTCCTTCTCATAGTTCTCCGGCAGCCCGGGAACGAACGCGCTCACGTCCTCGCCCGCCAAAATGCACTTGCGGATATGCGACGCCGAGGCGTAGTAACCGCTCGTTTTGCCGCTGTCATGGTCTGTTCCCACGCGCTTTATCGTCACCGGCTTCATCGACGAGCCGCATTCCCCGAGAGCCTTCAGATACTCCACCGCAAGCGTGTTGTTCGGGGAAGTCAGCGCGTCGATTATCTCGTCCTCGTAGTATTCCTCGATAGTTTTCTGCAAAGCCACGGGATAGCTGTCACCGGCGCGCATATAGCCGAAGAAAGACTCGTTCTGCTGCGCAAACACAACGGCACCGGCCGTTTCTTCAAGCAGTGACACGTCCCCGCATTCGCTGCCGAAGCTTATCATTTCCACGCATTCGAGGGAATCGAGCAGCGACACCGCTCCCCACGCGAACTGCTCCGCACTGCCGAGCGCATACGGCACCGGGAGCTCTATAACGAGATCGACACCGTTTTTCAGCGCGGACTCCGCGCGTAAGTATTTGTCAAACAGCGCAGCATCGCCGCGCTGGGTGAAATTCCCGCTCATCACGGCAACGATGTGCGTCGCGCCGTACAGCTCCTTTGTTTTCTCGATGTGGTACTTATGCCCGTTGTGGAACGGGTTGTATTCCGCGACTATACCGCATATCTTCATTTGTCATTCTCCTTGACCATTCGTATTTCGGTAACGTCCGTTCCGAGTGTTATCGTCATTTCCGTGCCGTCCGCGATAAATCCGCATTTTTTATAGAAACGTATAGCGCGTTCGTTCCCTTTCAGCACCCACACAGCAAAGCGCTTCTTTTCGGGCATCAGCGAGAGCGCCGTTTTCATCAGAGCATACCCTGCACCGCGGCCGTAATGCTCTTTCAGAACATATATCGCGTA
>JAFTAG010000325.1 GCA_017458655.1 Ruminiclostridium sp.
AGGTACTCGGTCGGGGTCTTGCCGTAGCGTCCGATACACTCGTCAACTTCTTTTTTCGTCTCGGAGCTGTGGACGAACACGGGGAGCTTACGCCTGTTGGCGAGGTCGGAGAGCTGCTTCATCAGCTCCGGGCTCGTCGTGTATTCCGCGTGGAAACCGAGGTGATAGGATATCAGCGGTGATACGGCGTTAAATCTGTCGTAGTCGAGCTCCATTTGCTCCACCGAACCGCCGAAATTGTTCATAGAGTCGCACAATACTGTACGAAAGCCGCTGTCAACGCTCGCGTTCACGATAGCGTCCGTTTTCATATACATATCAAAGTTTGCGGTGATGCCGCTCGTGAGGTATTCAAGTATGCCGAGGCGCGACAGCCAGTACACGCGGTCGGGGGTCAGCTTCGCCTCCATGGGAAATACCCGGTTGAAAAGCCATTCCTGTAACGGCAGGTCGTCCGCGTAGGAGCGCAGGAATGTCATTGCAGTATGTGTATGGGCGTTCTTGAAGCCCGGCATAATGACGTTGCCCTTGCAGTCTATCTCCCTGTCGAAGCTGCCGCCGTTTTCCGTGCCGATATAGGCTATCTTGTCGCCGTCAACGTGCAGCTCGCCCTCGGTGATGTTTAAGCCGTCAGTCATTGTGAGTATTCTTGCGTTGTAAAATCTTGTTGTCATTTTTCAGTTCCTTTCGTTATATCAAGCTCTTTGCAGTTCCATTTTTCGTCGTGGTACGGAAATTCGTAAGCAGTTCCCGTGTCCCTGAAGCCCGCCGAGAGATAGCAGTTCAGCGCCGCCTTGTTTTCCTCGAAAACGCCGATAGTCACGCGCTTCGCCTTCATTATATCGAACGCATAGCGGAGCGCCAGCGCTGTCATCTCTTTTCCGAGACCCTGTCCGCGGCGCTTGTCGTTGAGTATCACATACCCGAAACGCACCGTGTCGATGTTTCCCGGCTCGGGAAAGCGTATGTTGATATGACCCGCGATGCCCGTTTCGTCATACGCCGTGAAGTGATACACGTCCTCCGCGCCCGGGGAATTTTCGTATTGGTCATTCAGGTCGGCGGCGGTTATCGGGTAAAGCTCGAACCTGTCCGCGCACCAATATCTGAACGTCCGCTCATCCTTTATCCAGCCGACAATGATATCGGCGTCGCTTTTTCTGTAAGGTCGCAGTCTCAACATATCACCCACCCCCGAACAGTGCCGTGAGGCTCTCTGTGTAAGGATAGCGACATATCCCCTTCTCGGTGACTATCGCGGTGATAAGCTCCGCGTCGGTCACGTCGAACGCGGGGTTATAGGCCTTCACAGACGCGGGAGCCATAGGTTCCGCGTAAAACTTCGTCTTTATCTCGTCCGGGTCGCGCTCCTCTATCGTGATATCCGCGCCGCTGCCGCATTTGAAGTCTATCGTCGAGGACGGGCAGAACACATAGAACGGTATGCCGTAATGCTTCGCGAGCACGGCAACTCCGCTCGTACCTATCTTGTTGGCGGTATCGCCGTTTGCGGCCACCCTGTCGCAGCCCACAAAGCAGGCGTTTATCTTCCCCTGCTTCATCACGATGCTTGCCATATTGTCGCATATCAGCGTGACATCTATGCCCGCCTTGTCCAGCTCATAAGCCGTCAGCCGTGCGCCCTGCAATAAAGGCCGCGTTTCGTCGGTATATGCGTGGAAGGTGTAACCGCGCTCCTTACCGAGCAGCAGCGTCCCGAGCCCCGTCCCGTACAGCGATGTGGCGAGGGGGCCCGCGTTGCAGTGGGTGAGTATGCCGTCGCCGTCCTTCACGAGCGTCAGACCGTACTCCGATATAGCCCTGCACATGGCAATATCCTCGTCCTGCACCGCTATGCACTCGGAGCGCATATTTTCAAGCATCGCAGGTACTCCGCAGCCCTTCATCGAATGCGCGGCGTTCTCGATGCGGTCGAGCCCGTGCTTTAAGTTCACGGCGGTGGGGCGGGAGGAGTTGATATAGACCGACACGTTATGAATCTTGCTGAGGAACACCTCCTCGTCCGTCTCGTCAAAGCGGTTCGCGCAGACGTACAGCCCCATTCCCGCGCAGATACCGATAGCGGGAGCTCCGCGGACTTTCAGCTCGTATATCGCCTCGTAAAAATGCTCGGGCGCGGTGAGCGTCAGATGCTCCGTGCGGTTCGGGAGCCGCGTCTGGTCGATGATAACGACGCTTCTGCCGTCCTCCGACAATACAACATTTTCCGGCTTCATTATTCATTCTCCAATGCTTTGTGTATGTTTACTATCGAGCCGCGGATAAGCTTCTTGAACAGCGGAGCCGCCTTGTTTGAAGCTTCGATGACCTCCGCGTGGGTGAGCGGGTTCTCGGTGAGGCCGCAGCCGAGGTTGCAGACACAGGAGATGCCCACTATCTTCATTCCCGCGTGGTTCGCGGCGATAGTCTCACAGGCCGTGCTCATTCCCACAGCGTCCGCACCGAGCATACGGCACATCTTTACTTCCGACGGGCTCTCGAAGTTCGGCCCCGTGAGCTGGATATACACACCCTGCTGCATCTTTATATCGAGCTCGTCGGCGGTCTTCAGAACGATATCGCGGAGATCCTTGTCGTAAATCTCGTGCATATCCGGGAAGCGTGTACCGAGCTCGTCGAAATTCGCGCCGATAAGCGGGCTGGGGACAAAATTTGCGATCTGGTCGGTTATAAGCATAAAGTCGCCTGCGTGGAACGATGCGTTGCAGGCGCCGCTCGCGTTGGTGACGAACAGCACCTTTGCGCCCATAAGCTTCATCAGTCTTGTCGGGAGCACAACGTCCTGCATGGCGTAACCCTCGTAGTAGTGCACTCTGCCCTGCATTATCACTACCGGCACGCCGTCCATATATCCGAACACGAAGCGTCCCTTATGCCCAGGAACGGTCGATCGCGGGAATCCCTCGATATCCTTGTAGTCGAGCACGGCTTTGATGTCTATCTCGTCCGCGAGCGCTCCGAGCCCCGAGCCGAGTATCAGCGCGACCTCGGGAACAAAATCTATCCTTTTCTTAAAGCTTTCGTAGCATTTCTGCAATTTCTCCTGCGGTGTCATA
>JAFTAG010000326.1 GCA_017458655.1 Ruminiclostridium sp.
CCCTCTCTCTTTCCAAAAAACTTTGCTGGCTTCGCAGTTTGACCCGATAGCTTCTGCTCCTTTTGAGAGTTATGTATAGACCGGGCGGGTATTGGCCGGTGAAAAGGAAGGTTTTATGACGTTATATGTAAGTGATCTGGACGGAACGCTCCTCGACAGCTCGGGAAAGCTCCGTCCGCGTGCCGCCGATATGCTCGACCGGTTCATCGGGAGCGGTACGCTGTTTTCATACTGCACTGCGCGCGGGCTCGCAACGGCCGGCGAGATAACAAAGGCGGTAGGGTTCACCGCGCCCGTTGTGCTGATGAACGGCGTGTTCATCTATGACCCAGTGACAAAGTGCTTCCCCGTCCGCAATATGTTCGGCGAAAAGCAGTGTGAGCTGCTGAAAAGCGCCATAACCGACTTCGGCGAAACACCTATGGTTTTCTCGCTGATAGACGGGCTGGAGCGCGTTAGTTATATAAAAGGGGCGGAAAACCTAAAAGCCCACCTTTCCCGCCGTAAGGGCGACAAGCGCCGCCGTCCTGTCTCCGGGTACGGGGAATTGTTCGACGGCGAAATGTTCTACGCCGCGTTCATCGACCCGAAGAACAAGCCCGCTCTCGACGAGATCTTCACCGAGGAGAACGGCTTTCGCACAGCGTGCTATACCGATACATACCCGCCGTTTCAGTTGTGGTATGAGGTATTCCCCGCGTCGGCGGGCAAGGCGAACTCGGTGCTTAAGCTCAAAGAGCTCACCGGCGCGGACGAGCTCGTCTGCTTCGGCGACAACGCCAACGACCTGCCCATGTTTGAAGTGAGCGACCGCTGCTACGCCGTCGAAAACGCGATACCGGAGCTTAAAGCGCGTGCGACCGGTATTATCGGTACGAACGACCGCTTCGGCGTTCCCGAGTTCATCGAGCGGGAGATATTCCCCGTTTTCGGATACGAGCCGCCGCTTCGCGATATCGACGCACAGCGCTTTGAACAGTCGGTGAAAAAGGCCCTCGACCGCGAAAGAACGACCATAGGCACGCTCAACGAAAAGACGATACACAACGCGCTGAAATGCTACTATTGCAGCGAAGCGGGACACGAGACGAAGATAGGCGGCTTCTGGGCGGACGGCGTCGGCGAGAACGGCATTTTCGAGATACAGACCGCGAATTTCGGCAGCCTTGCAAAAAAGCTGTCACAAATGCTGCGGATATCCCATGTCACGGTGGTCTATCCGTTCGAGAAGCGCGTTCATAACTACTCGATAAACGAGCAGACAGGCGAGGTGATGTCGCAGTCAACTCGCTCGGTAAGCTCGCTTTCCAAGCTGTTCCTTGAACTGTACAGGCTGAAAGCGTTCCTCACAAACCCCAATCTTTCCGTTCGCATAGCGTTCCTCGAGATCGACAAGAAGACGTACTACAAGGACGAGCGCAAACGGCGTTACCGTGGCATGAAGAAGGAGAAATTCCCCACAAAGCTGCTAAGCGAGATGCTGCTCGACTGCCCCGCGGATTACGCGAAGTTCCTGCCGGACGGGCTGCCGGAGCGCTTTACCCGTGCCGAGCTGCAGAAGCTCATTCCTACCACAGATACGGGGCTGATGCTCTCCGTGCTGGAGTTCACCCACGTTGTCGAGCGCGTCGGCAAGTCCGGTAACAGTATCGTTTACGAGAAACAAAAATGACCGCGGTCATCACTTGACAACCGCGGGAGAATGTGGTATAATATGTGTACAGATAAGGGGCACAGTCAGATGCGCTCCCGGAACAGCAGTTAGTTAGTAACCACCGTAGCGGGGCAAATGCTTAGGGTGGTTACTTTCTTTTTATAGACGAGTACGAAGGTACTCGCGAAAGCAGTGCAGACACGCCGCGATATCCGGGGCGTTTTCGCACACGATATGTATGATGATAAAGAGTATCTCCATGCACACCGCCTCCTTTCGCAGCCCTCTGCCAACATTCATTGGCAACGCTGTTCCGGGAGCATACCACCTTGACTGTGCCGTGTCTTCTGTGCACAGCACATTCTCGATGTTATAATATCACAAAACTTGAATTTTGTCAAACAGCCACCCCCGCCTTCGGCGGGGGTGGCTTAATACCGCTTTTTCAGTTTCTTCCCCCGCCGAAGCGTTACTTTCCATAAAGACCTTTCCGTATATCCTTTGGCAGCGCGGTTTCTCACGCTGCCGTTTTCCTGTATTCTCTGCTGTCAACGGTCGCCGTGACAACATACACGTTGAAACGGAAAAATATTTCAACTTCCTGCTCACGGTGACCACTGGATCTATCAGCTTCGTGAACGATGATTTTGTCAACAAATTCGTGCATCAGCTTCGGTGTAAGCTCCGAAATATGCTCGTACTTACGTACTATCTGCAGGAAGTGGGAAATATCGCTGCTTTTACGCTCTTTGACTTC
>JAFTAG010000327.1 GCA_017458655.1 Ruminiclostridium sp.
AGCAGGGGACTGAAAATCCCCGTGTCGTTGGTTCGATTCCGACCGGAAGCACCATATATGCGGATTTAGCTCATCTGGTAGAGCGCCACCTTGCCAAGGTGGAGGTAGCGAGTTCGAGCCTCGTAATCCGCTCCAAATCAAATACCGTATAGATAAAGTCTATACGGTATTTTTGTCAGTATATGCTTTTTGTGAAATTCTGCAACCTTTTGCGCACTTGCGAAGTGTTATATACAAAGGAAATACGAAAGGAGCGGTATTATGAAATTTGAGAGAGCGTTGGCAATACTCGGAGCCTGTGCGGTGATACTCACAGCGGCGGGCTGCAAATCGCCCGATGTCACGGATAACACGCTGCCCGCAGCGTCGGGAAATGTCGATACGACAGCGGCTACCGCAGCCGATACGGAGATAGCCGCCGAGACCTCCGGCGACCTGACGGTACCCGCGGTGGAGACGACCTTCGCAGCGCACGAGCCGACCGATACGACCGCGGAGACCTCCCTTGCCGAAATTACGAGCATTACCGAAATAAACGGCGAGGAGTACGTTATCGGCTATACATCGTCGCAGGAGCAGACCACAACACCTGCCGAAACAACGACCACAGCCGCAGAAACCACTGTAGCTCCCGAAGCAGCGGACAGTGCTGCAAAGCCTGATTTTCTGTTACGGATAAACAATGACGGCTATATCACGACCGAGACAAAGGCTGTCGCAATGGGTATCGAGTACACCGGCGGTGCGGGCGGCAAGATATACACTACCGGAGAGCGCTACACCTTAGAGAAAAAAGAAGGCGGCAAATGGAGAGCCATACCGTTTGCCGAAGATGTCTGGATCGAGATAGCGTATGAGATCAGCAGCGAGAGTCATCATGTGCCGTTCACGATAGATCTGGAAGATGATTTTTACAAAGAGCCCATTACAGCGGGCAGATACCGCGTAGTAAAAGAGATAAGCGGCGTGAAATACGGCGTTGAGTTCGATATCATCGACGCTCCCGCTCCTGCGGTCGAGGACGAGATCTCGATGCGCATAGAGAGTGACGGCGAGATCACCTCCGAGACCGACAGCATCACACTTTATTTGGAATATACGGGAAAGTCCGATAGCGTGAAATACACTGTTGGGCTGTCCGATTACCGCTTGCAGAAATACGAAAACGGTAAGTGGACTGACATCGAATTTCCCGATAATGTTGTTAGTGGGGAACCGGCTTGTTATTATGGGTTGGAGCTTTGTAAAGATTACCCGTCCGAAAAATTCATCGTGCCGCTGATCGGTTATAAGCAGCCGGTCACTGCCGGAAAATACCGCGTTATAAAGCGTATAGGCGGTGCGGGCGGCGTTGACATTACCAAGGAATTCACAGTTGTTGAGGCAGCTCCTTCCGGCAAAAAGTCGATGATCAGCGAGAACGGCTATGAAACGCTCGATATCTGTGAAATAAAGCCGGACGAATTTGTCTGCTGCAACTATATACCTCTGCCGGGAACGTACCACATTGTCTGCGACACGTCGAAATACCCCGATTACTGCGTGGGCGACAGGATAGACGTTTACGGCCTTATCTACACATATTCCGACGATGAATACGACAACATCTACATCGAGCCGACCGATATAGAACCGAGCAGCGCACAGCTTGACCCGGACGTCGAATACAAGCCGGTCTTATACCTCTATCCGGAAAGCACGACCGATGTGACCGTGAAGCTCGACTACAACGGCTCCCTCATCGTAACCGATCCCGAATACGGGAATGGGTGGACGGTGACTGCGGATCCCGACGGTATGCTTATATACGAGGGCAGGGAATACCCGTATCTGTTCTGGGAGGGCAAGCGTGACTACGAGCTGACGCTTGACAAGGGCTTCTGTGTGAGTGGTGCAGATACGGAGCGGTTTCTCCGCGGGAAGCTGGCGTTCCTCGGTCTGAACGACAATGAGATCGCCGATTTCCTCGAATTCTGGCTGCCGTATATGAAGGATAACGCTTTCAACGTCATATCGTTCGCGGGCTCGGAATACACCGACAATGCGAAGTATGATATCACGCCGTCTCCCGACACCGTTATACGCGTGTATATGCAGTTTATGGCAAGCGATACGCCCGTTGACATACCGGAGCAGGAGCTTGCACCCGCGCCCGCAAGAAGCGGTTTTACCGTTGTCGAGTGGGGTGGCTCGGTCAGAAAGTAAAAATCAAACACAAACAAAAAATTCCCGTCGTTGACGGGAATTTTTTGTGCTGTAAACTGAGCGTTTGTGTCATTGGTATAATACGAAATATCTGAGCGAAAAGCGGAGTATATCTCATAAATCAATGATGCAGTGCGGGATCATTCACCTTTCTGCTTTGCGAAACACTCGCTGCAATAAACGGGTCTGTCATCACGGGGCTTGAAGGGAACTACCGCTTCCTTGCCGCAGCTTGCGCATACAGCTGTGAACATCTCCCTGTTTCTGGAAGCGTTCTTCTTTGCGTCTCTGCAAGCTTTGCAGCGCTGGGGCTCATTTGTGAAGCCCTTCTCGGCATAGAATTCCTGCTCGCCGGCCGTGAAAACGAATTCGTTTCCGCAGTCTTTGCATACAAGCGTCTTGTCTGTGTACATACGATATACCTCGCCTATATATTTTTGACCGTTTGCGGTATCGCACCGCGGCTTCCTGGCAGTTGTACCACTGCCGAACAGTCATAACAAAAGCTCCCGGAGCTTTTTTCTTGCTCTTGACAGCGCGTTGTCTGCGGATTTCGGCGTGATATCCATTATTTCGGCTATCTTCTTGTAGGAATACCCGTCGATATAAAGCCTTAACGCGTTGTATTCTTTTTCGGTGAGATGTGTCAGCAGCATTTTCACTATCTCGCTGTCGTTTTCCTTTGTGATGACAAGCTCCTCGGCCGCCGAACCCTCATCGGGTATGAGCGTAACATCAAAGTCCTCGTCCTTTTCGAGTCTGCCGCGTCCTTTAAGGACTGCGTTCTTCATACGGTTTTCGATACATTTTCCGGCGAACGGGGAAAATGTGCCCTTGCTGACATCGAATGCCCTGACCGCCTCAAAGAGTGCGAGATAACCTTCCTGGCAAAGATCCTCGGGGTCGGTATCGATGGTATGGAGCTTTGCGGCTTTAATGCGTATCACACGGGAATAACGCGATATAAGCAGCGCTGTTTCGCTGCTCTGCATAGGATCGGCCTGTCCTTTAATGATTCCGACAAGCTCTTCATCGGTGACCTTCATCCGAACCATCCTTTCCGATACTATACAAGGAAATTATATCACAAATATTTCACAATGTCAACACATTTTTTGCATTTTTTTACAATTTACAGTATTTTTTTCTGCCCTCTGCAAAAATATTGCCTCCGTGGCAGTCTATCGCAACTGTGAGCGGGAAATCCTCGATATAAAGCTTTTTAACGCTTTCACAGCCGAGATCCTCAAAAGCTATGACTTCACAGCTTTTTATGCACTTGCACGCCAAAGCTCCCGCACCGCCGACGGCGCAGAAATACACTGCCTTATTGCGCTCTATGGCATCTATCACGGGCTGACTTCTTTCGCCCTTGCCGATCATTGCGGCGAGTCCGTTATCAAGGAACCGCGGCGAAAAAACGTCCATTCTGCCCGAAGTTGTCGGACCGCACGACCCTATTACCATACCTTCCTTGGTGCCGGTGGGACCCGCGTAGTATATAACGGCTCCGTCAAGCTCGTAGGGCAGGGGAGCGCCCCGATCCATAAGCTCTGTTATGCGCTTATGGGCGGCATCGCGCGAAGTAAAGACGGTTCCCGAAAGCAGAACCTTATCACCCGCGTTGAGTTCGGGTGATAAGGCTCTGAGATCCTGTACATTGATAGTTTTCATATCAGTAAGTCGGAGAGGTCGGAATCCGCGGAAAGGTCGGAGTCATCCACGATAGCCGAATCGCCGAAATCCCACGGGTCGTTGCTGGGCTTCTTCCTGAACGCCATACCGTCATCCTTCTTGGTTTCAGCACTTGTCTGTGAGGAGCCTGCCGCGAACAGGTCGGCAAACTCACCGAAATCGTCGCTCGGAGTGCTCGGCATAGCGCTTTCTTCGTCAAAGTTGAGGTCGGCGGGAGTAAGATCTGTGTTAGCGGCCTTTTCGGCGGCTTCGGCTTCCGCCATCATATTGGCGAGAGTATCATCGTCCGTGCCATCGGGATCGATCGCGATATCAAAGATATCCGCGCCAAGATCAGCCCCCTTATCGGGCTTTGCGGTCTTGTCGATAGGCTTGATTACAAAGTCGTCCGTACCTACGGGATCGGGAGTGGTATCAAGTGTAAAGTCATCGACCGCGCCGACACCTTCCATATTGATGAGGGGCATTTCGCCGGACATATCATCGTCTTTGGGAGGAGTCATAAAGAAGTCTTCAAACTCAGCATCAAGACCAGGTCTGTCAGCCTTATCCTTTGCGGGAGCGGACTTTGCGGATCTGCTGTCCTCGAATACCGGAGCGGTTATGACATCGGGCATATCCGCCATAAGATCTTCATCGGAGGGCTCGGGAGAATCGATCTCCATGGAAGAAATGATGTTGTTGTCTTCAAGCTCGATGTCGTCTTCATCATCGACGGCCGCGGAACCTTCGGACTGCTCATAAGTCGTTTCGATCCTGAATTTCTTCTTGATAGCGTCGAAATTATCTTCGCTGAACTTGCTTTCGTCAAACTTAGGCAGCTCGAGCTTTGCTTTGAGAACGCCCGAGGCTTTTTCGAGCTCCGCGCCGATCTTTGAGATGGGGGAGAGGTCTGCGGAGCTTGCCTGTATCTTTGCGGCGGCCTGTGCGTCGTTTATCTCGCCCTTTGCGCCCTTGATACTGATCTTTGTGCTGTCAACAAGCTTTGTGATGCCCTCGATGTCGCCCTTGGCGCTTGTGAGCTTATCGGTGAAGCCGCTGATCTGCTTGGACGTTTCATCGAATTTCCCGGTAGTTTCGGACATCTTCTTGGAGGCCTCGGCGATAAGTCCGGTGGCTTCCGTCATACTCTTTGTGGTCTCGCTGAACTTGCTCGAAGTCTCGGTCATCTGCTTCGATGCTTCGTTTATCTTATCGGTGGTCTCGTTGATCGACTGCGCAAAGCCGGTGATCTTGCTCGTTGTATCGTTGATCGCCTTTGAGAAGCTGTCTATCTGGCTTGTGGTATCGTTTATCTGCTTGGAGACATTGTTTATCTGTACAGTCGTATCGGTGATCTGCTTTGCGACGCTGCCTATCCGGGAAGTCGTGTCGTTGAACTGCCTGCAGATATCGTCGATCTGACCAGTCACGCCCGAGATCTGGGAATTGACGGAATTGAACTGCGTGGAGAAGGAGTCGAACATCACAGTGAGGGAACCTATCTTGCTTGTGATATCCTTTATCTTCGCCGCGGAATCCTTCTGCTCCTGCTCGGTCTTCTTTATCTGCTCGTCAAGGCGCTTCCTGATATCGTTTATCTTGTCGGAGCGCTCTTTGAGCTCTGCCTCGACATCGGCCTTGTACTTGTCAACAGCCTTTACGGTATCCTCGGCGTATTTTTTCGCAGCACTGATAAGCTCCTTCGCGTACTTGCCGACTTCGTCGAGGACTTCATCGGCGTTATGCGTGGTAACGGGCTTTGCGGTGGAGCCGCCGCCTTTTTTCTTAAGCTCGAGGTACTTGGTCTTCAGAGAATCGTACTGCTCGCGGACCTTTTTCTCCGACATTTTTGCCATAGCGCATTCCTTGTCGAATTTCGCGACATTCCTGCGCTCATCGAGCACGCTTTTGCGCAGTTCCATTATCTTCTTGTCGCTCTCGGCTTTGAGATCGTCGATAAGCTTTTTGGTCTCGGCTGAGCTGTCCTTTATAACGGGAGCGGATGCTGTTGCGGCAGCCTGTTCCGCGGCCTTCTGCGCGGTTTTGGCCTGAGCGTTTTCCTTATGAGCGTCCTCGAGGTTAGTCTGAAGATTGGAGATCCTTCTTTCAAACTCTATCTCCTGCTCCTTCATCTGCTTTTTGAGCTTATTTATATATAGGTTGACCTCGTTTTTGTCAAAGCCGCCCATGGCAGTCTTGAAACCAAAACCTTCGCTGTTGGGTTCCTTTTTTTCCTTATTCTTATCCTGTTTAGCGTCTGCCATAAAGATACCTCCATACACCGAAGAGGATCGAGCGACCGTTCGGTAAAATCTGAAAACTGCACAAAAAATGGGGCGCAGTTCCCTAATATTTATATTATATCAAAAAATAATGGCTATTTCAATAGTCATTATTGATAAAAATGCACAATATTTTTTTATGTTTTAAAAGAAATTTGAATTTTTTTCGGAAAAAGTATTGTTTTTTTTCCGGAAATGTGTATAATATAATAGAGGGAAAATATTTTTATGTTTCCGAACGGAACGATATACAAATAATATGTATAAGGAAGGTAATAATTATGCAGGATAAAACAATGACTTTCTCCGTTAAGGATGAACGCGACCACGAAATGAAGGAGATACTGATGACGGTATATCAGGCGCTCAACGAAAAGGGATATAATCCCATTAATCAGCTCGTCGGGTATATCCTGTCCGAGGATCCCACATACATAACCACCTACAACAACGCCAGAAGCCTTATCAGGCGTATCGACCGCGATGAGCTGCTTCAGGCGCTCGTAAAGAACTATCTCGGTGAATAATGTTATCATATCGCAATCGACTGCCCGCGGATCGTATGACCCGCGGGTATTTTATTTCGCGATCACACGGATAACTAACCATAGAGTGCAGTTTGCTTTCGCCCGCGGGAAGGTGCGAGTGCCCGTAACGAGGCTCTCTGCCTGCGGTGCGACCTACTTTCCGCCTGCAGGTGCGGAGAAGTATGGCGTCTCGTACCGAGCCGCTAAA